>JBBDIG010000042.1 GCA_040880525.1 Bacteroidia bacterium | reverse complement strand
CTCTTTAACATGGAGCAAAAATAACATATTGCTACCTAAGCGCCTATACCTAAAAGAAAAATAAATATGAACTATTCACTTTAATTCCCGCAAGCTACTCCTACGTCAGCGCGCGTTTAGTGCAGCGTAACACGTGCGGTGCCGGGGGCATCTATAGCACATTATCTAAACAGCCACTATCCCCGGCTCTCGCTCCGCATACTTGCGGAGTGTGAGCGGGATTTAGTTGTTTACTGATCTTATTAATTAAAGGTTATTCCATGTTATTTACCTGCTTCTTTTTAGTGCTGTTAAATATGCAGCTTAATTCAGTAACCATCAAGTACTGGATAAAGTTACCGGGCAAGCCGTGCCTTATGCTACTTTGGAGGCTGTTGACCGCACTTACGGTATAGCCACTAATGCTGATGGCAAGGCAAAAATTGTGGGTGATGCCAAACTTCTGAACCAGCGGTTTATCGTTTCTTCGATAGGATATACTACCGATACTGTGCTGCTGCGGACTAATCCGAAAAATGACACTGCCAAAATATTTCTGGCTCCAAAAACTTATTTATTAAATGAAGCCGTGTTTTTACAAAGCAAAGAATCGAGGGAAATCCTGGCCGGGGTGATATCGAACCGGCCGGCCGGGTATGCCGGATCTTACTTTCAATCGGCCTTATATTTTCCCAATGATAATTTACGGGGTCAAATTATTTCTGTTTCCTATTTTATCAGCAGCAAAGGATTTCCTGAAGCGCCCTTTCGGGTAAGAATTTATGCCTCCCAAGCGGATACCGTTTTTCCAGCCGAAGATATTCTGCCGGTTAGTCTGGTGGTTAGGGCTGGAAAGAAAGGTTGGTTTACAGTTGACGTAAAGGAATATCAAATCGCCATTCCGGAGAACGGCTTTTTTGTTTCGTTTGAAGCTATATCAGGCAAGGACGAAATTTATAATGACCAAGGAATCCTCGGACCAACTTTGGGTCTTTCTAAAAAACATCCATACCGTCACAATTGGATCTATTATTTAAAGGAAGGGCACGGCTGGAGCTTATCCCCTCCTCTTGCAGACTTTGATTTTCATTTAAACCCAATGATCAGGGCAACATTGCGAGTGGATTGATGAAATGTTAAATATAAAATATTCCTTCTCTCAACTGTCGCTCCGCATACGTTCGGAGCGAGAGCGGGAGTACTGAGAACGCAGACTAACCTGAAAAACACTTTGTGCTCCTTCGTGCTCTTTGTGTCTTTGTGACTATTTCTTAATTTTAAATAACATCCCTTTGTCTGGCTTCGTGCTCTTCGTGCCTTTGTGGCAAAATTTCAATAATGCCTTCGTGTCTCCCTCTTATTTCAATTATAAATAAAACACTTTGTGCCCCTTCGTGCTCTTCGTGTTTTTGTGACTATTTCTTAATTTTAAATAACATCTCTCATTCGCCTTTGACGAGGTCGAGCGGATGCAGGACGTCCCGCTTAAATTATCGCGCAGGGCTGAAACCCACACGGGCAGGGTTCGAGAGAGCGCGGGAGAAGAACTGGATGCCCAAGACCCCGACCCAGATTTGTTCTTTGCCATACGGGAGATGGCGGGGAATGGGAGGTTTGGGTGGATGTGCCACCTTCAGAAAGTGATGAAGAAGATTGGGCAAAAAGCCAGCAAACATGCCAGTTATTTTTTTAAGAGACCAATACTAATATAAATCCATGCAAATCAACTTCTTTGATCCGGTGAATATTATTAGATTTAGCTTACATTTTTGGCTAATGATATTCTCCCTGAGCCTATCCTGCCAGACTAATGGAGAGGTTAAGCAGCTCACCAAATTAAATGGGGATTTTTCTAACTCCACAAGTTATGGCAGTGCAATTTCATGGCTTCCGAATAGTTTTATCGTAATTGGCTCACCGAATGGACAATCGTACGGTGAGGTATTCCTACATCAGTTAAATTCATCGGGTATGAAAACAACAACTTTCAGGATAGCACGAAATACCGGTGGGTTTGGCAATTTTAATATTTTCCAGGAAAATTTTGGAGCTTCGTTGGTTAATGCAGGGGATTTAAATGATGATGGAATTAACGAAATTGTTGTAGGAGCACCCAACTCCAGTGCAGCCTCATCTCGTGGAGCAATTTGGTTTTTATCTTTGAATGGAAACCATGAAGTAATTGGCTTTAATAAATTAAGTGATTCATCTATTATTTTTCAAGATGAATTAGAAGTGGAAGATCGCTTTGGTTCTGCTATCGCAAACATTGGTGATTTAGATGGCAATGGGTATAATGATTTTGCAGTCGGAGCACCTTATCAGCAGGGCGGGTGTTCTTTTCCCGGAGATTTGGACCGGGGGTCTGGAGGGCTTTGAGACAAAGTAAAGGTACGAGTTACGCTATCGCTAAACTCGCACTAGCATGAGGTTCAATTTGCAGTCATTCCTGGTATCTCAACTACGTCAGCCTCGCCTTCTTTCTCACCAATCAGAAAATGTGTGACCATCAAGCCCTTGCCTTTGACCTCAATTTCTCCCCGTGTTTCAAATTTGTACTTATCCTGAAGGAATTCCTTGACAGCCTGAGTACATTGAATTTTGCCAGGCACCCCTTGAGATTCCATTCTGGAAGCTGTATTTACCGCATCACCCCACAGATCATAAATAAACTTCTTTTCACCAATAACACCCGCCACTGCCGTGCCCGTATTGATTCCTATTCTTAAAGAAAGACTGTGGTGCTTATTAATGGTTTTAATCGCCTCTTGCATTTCAAGAGCTGCAAGTGCTACAGATTCGATTTGATTAAGGTGTTGTTCAGGAATACCAGCCACTGCCATGTAAGCGTCTCCTATTGTTTTAATTTTCTCCAGCTTGTAATTATCAATAATGCGGTCAAAAGCCGAAAAAATTCTATCCAAAAGATCAACAACTTCATCAGGCGAAAGTAAGTTAGACAGTGGCGTGAAATTTACAATATCAGCAAAGAGAATAGTTACCTCCTTTACCCTGTTGGCAATAGGGCGTTCTCCGTTCTTCAGCCTCTCTGCTATTGGTCCTGGCAGAATATTGAGCAACAAGCGTTCTGATTTCTCTCTTTCTATCATCAGTTCTCTCGTCTTTTCTTCAACCTTTCGCTCTAGCTCCCGATTATATTCGGCAAGTGCACGCATATCAATATTTTCGTCTTCAGTTTGGGTATCCGGGAATGAGTAATGCAAATGAATCATTTGCCACGGAAGCACCTCTGCTCCAGATGGTTCTTCATATCGGAATACGAAGCTTCCTCTCAAAGGCGGCATACTCGACCATTTGTTATCCATTTGAACATCACCATCCACCTCACAAGATGCATACGCCATCCCTCCAATCCTCTCAATGTGAGCCCATTTTAACTTGAATATGATATCTTGGAAAGGGAAGTTCTTTGGTCCGAACAGAGTATCCTCAAAACCATCTCTTCTTTGTGCCTTTTCATGAGGGCCAGTACCAAAGCCTACTAAATCTGGAGCACATACTGTATGTAAAATGCTTCTGTCATCATTTCTGTAAGCTTGACTGCATCCTTCAAAATACCTATGTATACTCTTCACTATTTCTGCTTCAGTAGCAGGATTGAGGTTACTGGTTATTTGCACCATAGTAAGTATTAATTAAGTTTTAAATATACTAAAATACTTTTTCACGTATTCGATTATGACCTGACGTTTCCCAGTTATCCCAGCCGGTAACAGGTGTGGAAAACTACAACTAAAAAAGTGCAATGATTTGGCTGTAACACCTTATATTTAAGGCATTACAGAACAATCTACTACAATTTCCACATCATGCACCTACACAAAAATAATCAAAAGCTCTCAGAACTGAATGACTTTTTTACCTCGAATGAAAAAGTCGGAACTACTTTTATTCAGCTCCTTAATTTATTTGATGGTGGCCAGATTAGCAGCCTGCTCACTGCGCTCAAAAAAAAAGAGGTTATCTGAGCACAGAACTTTTGGCAGTTGCTCATTCTTATGCCTTTTTGCGGAGTGAGCAGCGTCAGAAATTTATTTCACAGTGGGCTGGCCAAATTTACCGCAGCTCAGAAGGACACCCCCCGCCAGTCGCTTGGCTCCAGCCAAGTGACGGCTACGTTTTCCAGCCGCTGGCTGTAGTTATTGGAATAACCCCCAACCTTGGCATCCATATCCTTCAGTGGGCTTGCGGGGCAAGCACTGTTGCAGAACGGGTATTCTGGCAACCTGACATATCCGGCCTTCACCGGGTTCAAGTGAATGTATGCTATCTTTTGATCAATCATTTCGCAAGGACGTAATTTATAATGACCAGGGAATCCCCGGACCAACTTTGGGTTTTTCTAAAAAACATCCCTACCGTCACAATGGGATATATTATTTAAAGGAAGGGCGTGGCTGGAGCTTATCCCCTCCTCTTGCAGATTTTGATTTTCATTTAAACCCAATGATCCGGGCAACATTGCGAGTGGATTGATGAAATGTTAAATATAAAATATTCCTTCTCTCAACTGTTGCTCCGCATACTTGCGGAGCGAGAGCGGGAGTACAGAGAACGCAGACTAACCTGAAAAATACTTTGTGCTCTTTGTGTCTTTGTGACTATTTCTTAATTTTTTAATAACATCCCTTTATGCCCCTTCGTGCTCTTCGTGCCTTTGTGGCAAAATTTCAATGGTGCCTTTGTGGCTCCATCCTTTTTCAAATTCTTATTAACTTTGTATTTCAAAGTGCTTTAATACGATTGATATGGATCAACAAAGTGACCACCTGAAATCATTGGCCGACATTAAGGTGATGATGGAGCGAAGTACCCGCTTCGTTTCCCTGAGTGGATTTTCAGGAATATGCATTGGGCTGGTGGCCCTGGCCGGGGCCGTGTTCGCTTATTTGCGCACCAATTCATTATCGCTTGGTATTGCGGGCTACGAGCACACCGGGAGCCTGTTTCAGTATTCCGAATTCCGGTACCTGATGGCGGTGGCGCTGGGTACTTTGCTGCTTTCCCTGTTCTTTGGTTATTATTTCACCAACAGGCGCGCCCGGAAGGAACAACAGCCGGTATGGAACGGTGCGGCCAGGCGGCTGACCGCCAATCTGCTGATTCCATTGGTGGCCGGGGGGCTTTTCACTTTGCTGCTGATGGTGCAGGGAGCGCTGGAAATGGTGGTGCCTTCGCTGCTTGTGTTCTATGGTCTGGCATTGATAAACGGCAGCAAATACACGCTTGAGGATGTCCGCTACCTCGGCCTGATGGAGGTGGGTATCGGACTGGTTGCCGGGTTTGTGGCCAGCCACGGCATTTTGTTCTGGGCCATCGGTTTCGGACTGCTGCACATCATTTACGGGGTGTGGATGTACTGGAAATATGAGCGATGAAGGACATTGTCAACAGGCTGAATAAAGCTTTCGAGAATCGGGTGCGGTTGGGCATTATGTCCATCCTGGTGGTAAACGACTGGGTGGAATTCAATGCGCTGAAAGAAACGCTACAGGTAACGGATGGAAACCTGGCCAGCCACCTCTCCGCGCTTGAGAAACTGAAATACCTGGAAGTAAAAAAGCAGTTTGTCGGGAAGAAGCCCAATACTACTTATCAGGTCACGCGCTCAGGCAGGAAGGCTTTTACCGACCATCTTGATGCGCTGGGACAATTGATTAGAGAAACAGAAGGGTAAAAATTTGGAGTTGCCAGGAAATTAATGGCAGCGGTGCATTCCCGAGCAGCAAAACCCCCCTGCCTCCCGTCAAAGGGGGGAGCGACCTTGTGCAGGTCGCGGCCTCTGGTTTTTAGCACTTGTGCGGCATTTATTCTTTCATTAAAGTTCCGTTAAGACCAAAAAAAATTTATACTCCAACTTTGCAATACAAAGCTCTTTGTTACGTTTTATAGCAATTCAAAAATCAATACCAATGGATAAACATCATGACCTCCAACTAGCTGAACTGGAAAAAAAACTGGCACAGAAAACCTCTATGGAGGAGCTCTCGGCAACTAGTAAAAGAAAACCCTTTCTCCAGCGTAAAATATTCAGGGACAGAGCGCACAAACATGCATTTCTTTTTATGCTTGGACTTCTAACGATTTCCCTTCTCATCTATTTTCTTCCATTACAAAAAGTCGCGCGGGTATGGGAGATGGACCTGGACCAGCGGTTCTGGATGAACTATATCCTGGCGTTGGCAGGCATGGTTGTGATGCTTTATGCCGATTGGAAAACAAACCGGCTAAAGGTCTGGAAATATGACAATGCACTGATGACCCTGGCGCTTTCCCTCTTTTATGTGAGCGCTTTCAGCCTCAATCGTGACATGGCCGTTTTTGAACCCTGGCCAGTTTGGCTCTCCGCTTACCTGATACTGTCGCTGGCAGCCATGCTGATCTTTTCGTTTAGCGGCCATTTGCCCAAATGGATTAACCTGACGGCTGCGTTTGTTTTGGGGGCGGGAAGTATTCTGCATTTATTCCTGGCCGTGTATCTCGCGCCTATGTATTGGCTGGCTGCTTTTCCGGTTGTGATTTTTTTATCCATAGGTGTTTCGATGCACCTTCTGGTTTGCCTCTTTTCCTTCATCAGGCTTTGCCGCATTAGCTACAGGGGATTAAAGTACAACTTCCGCAGAAGGCGCTATTACCTGGCTGGTGCCTTTGCCCCAGTTAGTATTATCATATTTTATTGTGTTGCCTGGGGCGTGCTAAAAAACAAACTTGACGCAATCCAGCTTGATTACCAGTTTTCGCAGCGCACCATTCCCGAATGGATGTATATGGACCAGCGCTTGAGCAAAAACATGGTTTACCGCCACCTCCTTGATTTAAACACCCTTTTTCAGAGCAACCGGAATTCAGACTTTTTATGGCTGGGAGCCAGCAGGAATTCTGAAGAATACAATCCCCTGGTAATGCTCATGAAAGGCATTGGCGGGGAACTGCCTCTTGCCCCGGAAGATGCCGACATTCTTCACAAGATCAATAATGGCGACCGTCATCAATACGTCCGCAGGCTTTGGTCGGGCCGGGACTTGAATACAACATCAATAAACACGGCAGTGAAAATTTACCCGCAATTCAGGCTGGCCAACGTGGAGAAAACTTTTAGGATCAACAACAGCCATTTCAGTGAAATGAACCAGCAGGAGGCGGTGTATTCATTTTATTTGCCTTCGGGAGCCATTGCCACTTCACTTTCGCTTTGGATTAACGGAAAGGAAGAACCCGCCCGCTTTACCACCCGGCAGAAGGCTGACAGCGCCTACGTGAGCATAGTAGGGATAGAGCGCAGGGACCCGGCCCTGATGCACTGGCAGGAAGGAAATCGCATCACCGTCACTGTTTTCCCCTGTACGCCAGCCGAAGAACGGCAATTCAAAGTGGGTTTCACGGTCCCGCTACACCACCGCGATGGGCAACTGCATTTTCAGGACATTGCCTATGAAGGACCTGATGATGGCGGTGCAGTCATGAAGACCCTGCTACATTTTGACGGCCATGCCCCAAAGGATTTTTCATTGCCGGGGTTCCGTATAGAAAATGATGGCTGGTTCAGCGATGACCGCTTTGGCAATGGTACCCTCAACGCTTCGCTGGATGTTGTCCCTTTGTCTGAAAAGGCTTTTGAATGGGATGGTTTCAGTTATCAAATAAGCGAGGCTAAAAAGAGAAACCAGTCAATGAATTTCCAGCGGGTTTACCTGGATATTAACAATAATTGGAGCCATGCGGATTTCGAAGCGGTAATGGATTTATTCAAAGAAAAAGAAGTATTTGTTTATTCAAAAGATAAAATGGTAAAACTTAATTCAGAAAATGCACTCGCCCATTTTTATCCATTGCAAAAGTTGAATTATTCACTGTTCCCGCTCTATGCCATTCACGATCCGGAAAATGCTCTGATCATTTCCCAGCCCCATGAATCTTCTCCACTTCTCGAAGATTTGAAAGACACCCGGTTTTTGTCAGGTATTGAATCATTTGCTGGAAAAAACCCAAAAGCAGTAAAGCTGTTTTGTCTAAATAAAAATGAATCCCCCTATTGGAAAAGTCTGGAGGAGTTGGGCCTGGTGCAAGCGCATTCGGGGAATGCAGACGAATTAAAGAAACTTGTAAATGGCAATTATTTCCCTGTATGGGATACGCATGATAACCTGGCCGTTATTTCACAATCCGGGGCAGCGATAAGGAAGACCGATGCTACTGTTCCACTCGGGGGGCCTGATCTCCTGTTCCGGCAATTTGCACACGGCCAAGTGATGCACCGCCTCGCCAGGAAGCACCTCACAGGCGGCTATGATGAAGAAGCCGTTGACCTTGCTTATGCCGCCAATGTGGTCACGCCTTTTACCAGCCTCATCACCCTTGAAACGGAGCAGGATTACCAACGGTTTGACATACAGGAACAAGACCCAAAGAAAAGCCTCGGAAATTCTACTCTGTTTGGAAATGGGGCCGTGCCTGAACCGCACGAATGGGCACTCATAATTTTCGGTGCGCTGTTCCTGATTAACCTGGCACTAAGGCGTCTGGGAATTAATATGCTTCCATTTTAAAATTAAAATAATCAATGCATTCTGCGCTGTTAAAAATTCAATTGATGCCGGCCCGTTGGTGGCTCCCGGTAATGGCTGCAGCATTGGCTGTGGCTCTGAGCTTTAAATTATTAATAGCACATGTGGCACCTGGCGTTAATTTTTATCTGGTGCTGATGAGCCTTCCTTTTGCTTTTTTTATTACTGACAAAAATAGCCGGAGCTGGCGGTGGGGTATTTTAAGTTTCATTGCCCTGGCTGGTTATTTTTTCCTGAAAGTCCAAACATTGTATTTTGCCGGGTTCTGCCTATTCCTGCTTTTCGTGGTGGAAATTAATTTCGGGAAAATCAGTCGTATCCCGGTATTTCTCATTCTTCTGCTTTCGCCTTTTTCTTATTATGTGCTCAACCTGGTGAGCTTTCCGCTGCGCCTGCAACTCACCGCCCTGGCCGGTAGCATATTTAAATATATTGAACCATCTACCGTGGTTGAAGGCAACGTGATCAGCACCAAAGCATTTGAGTTTACGGTAGATCCTGCCTGCGCAGGTTTGAATATGATAATTACTTCTTTTATTCTTGGGTTGGCATTACTGGCTTACCATCAGCAAAAGCAGCGCGTTGAATTGCCGTTTTTACGCTTTGTAATTTATCTTTTGTGTATTGCCGTGCTTATTCTTTTGGGCAATCTTCAGCGTATTTTGTCCCTGGTATTTTTTCGTTCGATGCCCGGCACTTTCTCTCATGAGGTTATTGGCCTTTTTTGCCTGGGGGTAATGGTATTGCTGCCGCTGTATGTGCTGGTCCCTTATATTGTGCGGACCCGGCTTAAAAAAGTGGAAGATTCAAAACCTTTTAAGCAGGGAAAAGGCGCTTTCTTTTTACAAGGGGGATTATTGGTATTGATGGGTTTCTACGCAATTACCGGGGATAAACTAAATAATGCGCCAGAAATGCTAAATCCGGTAGAAGTAAACGCAACGGGATATGAGGTTTCCTATAGCCAGAATGAAATCCTGACATTGCAGCAGGAGGACATATTGATTTACCTGAAACCCTGCCGGAGCTTTTACAGCAGTACCCACAGTCCAGCTATTTGCTGGAAGGGGAGTGGCTTTGCCTTTACCAAAGAACGAACGTTTTTAATTGAAGGCGAAACCATTTTTATGGCTGAACTCACAAAAGGCTCAACCCGGCTATTCACCGCGTGGTGGTATGACAATGATAGCATTAAAACCACAAAACAATTTGAATGGCGCTGGAAAATGCTAAAAGGAGCCGACCCCTTTCATTTGGTAAACATTTCTTCAACCAATGAAAAAATACTTTTGAAGGAGGTAAGGAAATGGCTGCGAGGATAATTGGGGCACTCAGATTTAGCGTGATGGCCAAACCTTCCAACTTGTCATCCTGACGAGAGGAAGGAACTACACAAGACGGCATTTGCAGATGCCTGCCTACACGAACAGATGTTTGTGCGCAATATAATCGTCCAGCGTATCAACGTCAGAAAGAAGGGGGAGGAGCGTGGCTTCCATGTTCAGGATGGTGACGGTTCGCAGCGTTTGGTTCAGGACTTCGGACGAGCTCCAGTTTATGTCGCGGAAGAGTTGTGGGAGGAGGTTTCGCATTCCCAGCAGGTAGTAGCCGCCATCTGTGGCCGGACCTATCACCACTTCCTGTGTACCGAGCGCCTCGAATGCTTTTTGAATTACCGGGGAACTGAGGCTGATGCAGTCGCTGCCAATGATCACCACCTTTTCATACGCCTGCAAAAATGCCTCGGTAAACGCGTTTTGCATGCGTTCACCCAGGTTCTCACCCTGCTGCAGCCGCTTCTCAAATTCGTGATTACTCCAGCCATCATTGCTATCTATGTGGTTGCTGTAGTAAAGCTGTCGGTCGCATTCTACTTCGCGCACTACATTCCGGGTATGCTTCAGCAGATCGCAATAAACATTGAGCGCCTTGTCTTCTCCCATGTCTTTGGCCAGCCGGGTTTTCACCTGTCCCTTTTCAGGGTTCTTCATAAAGATCATTAATAAACAGTTTTTACGCACAATGAGAGGGTTTAATTTACGAGACAAAGGATTAAACGAAAGGAATGACCAGAAATTGGCGGCTGCCGCAAATCAAAGTGCTTACGTGGTGGCGCCTCCGCAGCTTGAGCCGGAACCTGCCGTGCATCCATAGCAGTGTTGATTTAAAATGATATTCCTGTTGTTCAGCGCTGCGAGGTCAAAATCCTGAATGTGCTGCGGGACTTGATTTTCCACCTTTAAATCCAGCATTTGGTTAAAATCGCAATCATACAGAAATCCGTCCCAGCCAATGCTGATGGTGTCGCGGCACATTACATTCATGGCGGCTGCCGGATTGTATGCATTTACCAGCTTCTCCATGTATTCGTCATAATTTTCCGAAGCGATCAGATAATCGAGAAAACGTGAAATTGGGAGGTTGGTAATGACGAGCAGATTGTTGAATTCAATTCCAAAATGTAATTTTAATTCCTTCTTAAAATCTTTTTCAAGCTCCTTTTGATCAGGGGGAAGAAACGCACCTGATGGATTGAATACGAGATTGAGTTTGAGGCCGGTTCCCTCTTTTCCATATCCTGCCTCGTTCAGCATTTTCAGCGCCTGTATTGATTTTTCAAATACTCCATTGCCGCGCTGGCCATCAGTTCTTCGTTTGCTGTAATAAGGGAGGGAGGCTACAACTTCTATTTTGTGCATGGCAAAAAAATCAGGCAGGCCGTGGTATTTTTTGTTGGCGAGAATAATGGTGAGGTTGCAGCGGTCAATAATATGCTTACCCAAATCGCTCAGACTTTCTACGAACCAGCGGAAGTTAGGGTTCAACTCAGGCGCGCCCCCGGTGAGGTCCACGATGGGAACATCCGTTCCATCCAATGCTTCAAGGCACTGTAGCATCGTCTCTTGCGTCATGATCTCTTTGCGGTCAGGCCCGGCATCTACGTGGCAGTGCTTGCAAACCTGATTGCACATTTTGCCCAGGTTCATCTGGAAGATTTGGATGCCGCTGGGCCGCAACGGAAAAAGACCGGTTTCCTTCAACCTTTCACTGAAGGGTGTGAATTTGCCAGTGTGGCCTTCCACCCCATTTAGCAGCCGCAGTTGATTTTCTGAGTATGAAAGTTCGCTGTGCTGAGCTTTTAATGACTTCATGAGACTATTTACATCGTAAGTTTTTTAACCTTATTCATCATCTGCACGCCATGAACCAGGGACGCACCGCCACGGATGGCTGCCGCCACATGTACGGCTTCCATCATTTGTGCTTCGTCACATCCTTTTTCCAGTGAGTCAACTGAGTAGGCGTCAATGCAATAGGGACATTGAATAGCATGGGAAACTGCCAGTGCTATCAGCGATTTCTCCCTTGCTGTGAGCGCTCCTTCTGCAAAGACATCTCCATACCAGTCAAAGAACTTCTTCGCCAGTTTGGGTTCAAATTCACCAATGTCTCCGAATTTTTTCAGGTCGGCAGGATCGTAATATGTGTTCATATTTATGTTTTTACAATTTTTATAAACCCTGTTAAATGGGAATAAAAAAGAAAGGTTGTCCCCTGCTTTTTGTTTGGAGCAAAAATGTGGCAGGCCCTGAAAACATTTTGAATCAAAAATAAATTTAAAAGCTTAAAATGAAAAAGCAGTCCTCCGCTTCGCAAAGCAATAACCAGCCGGAGATATATGCCCGGCACCATAAATTTGCGCAGGATATTTTGATCAGTGAAGAGCAGCGTATTTTTGGAGAAAAATTTAAATTTTATGAATGAACGATTTAATAAATTGGCAAGCCCATTTTATTAATACCGAAAAAATCTTTTTATTATTAAAAATTAAATTAAATAATAAAAAGCTGGATTTGAGTACTTATGTTTTAATAACCAATAGAAAAACAGCTAATTGCAGAATGAATAAAAAAGAAACTTACCTGAGGATCATTCAGCAGGCGAAGGCGATTTATGATCCGGAACTTGGCCAGGCAACAAACCTGGCGCAGGTGGCGGCATTGCTGAAGTATGAGCTAAAAATTTACTGGGTGGGATTTTATTTGCGTAAGAACCGGGAGTTGTTATTGGGTCCATTCCAGGGGGAGATTGCCTGTACGCGGATTGCATGGGGCAAAGGCGTATGTGGCACAGCAGCAGCCACCGGAGTCACGCAAATTGTAGATGACGTTACGCAATTTCCCGGGTATATCGCCTGCCACCCTGCACCGAAATCAGAGATCGTAGTGCCGGGGGCTAAAGGCGGGGAACTATTATTTGTACTGGATCTTGACAGCACCGAAGTAGCATTTTTTGATGAAACAGATAAGCTGTACCTGGAAGAACTGGTGGCTTATGTCGCAGGAAAAATGTGCTGAAAAAACCGGCTGCGGATTTTACATGTGGGCAATAAATGCTGGAATCGCTTTGGCGTGAAGAATTGATTTAGCCGTACTGGAAGCAAATAGTCGCGATAAGGTACTGCGGCCAAATGCGCCCATAACCAGCATGCAATCCTCACATTCCGCCACATATTTAGAAATTTCCTCGTCAGGATTTCCATGGCGCAGCAGAAACTGGACGCTTGGAAAATGGGCCTGGAGGTATTCGCGTATCAATCCCTCATGTTTCACCTTCTCGTCTTTATCTTTTAAGACGGTGAGGAAAGAAAACTTGCCGCTACGATACAGGTCCGTAAATAAATAACTGAACTGCTTGATGGCAAATACGGAGGATTCCTTTCCATCATAAGCAAAGATTACATGGTGTACTTCCTTCTTAGCTTCCGGAAGGACAATGACCGGGCATTTGGCATCCTGCAAAATATCGCGGAGCAGTCCTTCGTCAGGAGCGCTGCTGATGTTGCCAAAGAAGGTTTGATATCCGATGACCACAAGATCTGCAAACATGCTTTCTTTTACAATCTCATGTGCAGGCACGCCCCTGTCCAGGTGGACCTTAAAGCTGACGCCTGCTTTGCGGCATTTTTCATTGAATGCGCGAATGAAGCCATAAATTTCTTTTTCATCCTCGTCTGTCACCTTTTGGATGATGTCATAGGAATATTCGTAAGGCTGCGGTTCTATGCCGTAGTTTGCCAGCATATATACATAGCTCATGTCCTGGATAAATATCCCGATAATGAGGCTCTCTTCCCTTTTGTTAAGCTCCAGTGCATAATCCAGGGCCGTTTCGCTGTAGCGTGAGCCATCAATGGCAACAAGTATTTTTTTCATACAGGCTTAATATTTGGCATTTTTTAAAATCGAATTAATTTGTTCAATCGCTTCACCGGGTTCTGTGACCGGTTGGTTGCAAGTCTTTGCCACGCAAACATAGATCAACGTTTGGCCATCGGCAAACTTTCCTTTAAGCAAGGGAATATCATCATTTTTCTTCGTACTTCCCATCACTGATTTTTGCGGCAGAAATTGAGATTCTAATTTAAGACGAATTTCAACAGCTTGTTCTCCTGTAATGGCAATCTCGAAAAACGGCTCATGCATTAGCGTGGCGAGGCGCGCCCAGTTGGCAAAGAATCGCCCGTTTTGCTGCATTTGCTCCATCAATCCGGCCATCATTTCCTTTGCCATACTATTCCATTTTTCATTATCAAATATTAACGATAGCTGGAACAGGTTTTCAGCCATTACCGAATTAGAAGAAGGAATAACATTATCATTGAGTTCGGCTTTATTGGCAAAGAGTTCCTGCTGCCGTGCGGGAGCGAACAGGAAATAAGGAGAGGCTCTGTCAGCAAACCGGGAAAGCACTTTTTCTGTGAGCTCCTGCGCAAATTCCAGGTAATGCGCCTCAAAGGTTACAGCGTAATAGCGAAGCAGCGCCTGGATGAGCAGTGCATAATCCTCCAGAAAGGCCGGTATAGTGGCTTTTCCATTCTTGTAGTTCCTGTAAAGCACCTCGTCCTTCCATACATGCTCCTCCAGGAATACGAGGTTGTTGCGCGCAAGTTGGAGGTATTTCGGTTCTCCAAAGGCAAGGTAGGCATCCAGAAGCCCTGTCAGCATCAGGGCATTCCATCCGGTGAGGATCTTGTCGTCAAGTCCGGGTCTTATGCGCTTTTCGCGTGCTTCCAGCAATTTTTCGTTGGCCTCCGCCAATTTTTGCCAGAATTTCTCTTCCGGCCATTGCAGGTTTTTCGCCATTTTGTGAGCGTCCTGTTTTACCAACAGGATGTTGCTTCCTTCCCACCGGCCTTCCTTTCCGGTGCCATACCACTCGGCCACCCATTCTGCATCTTCGGCCAATACTGCCTGGAGTTCATCTTTTTGCCAGAGGTAAAATTTCCCTTCCACGCCTTCGCTGTCAGCATCCAGGGCAGCATAGAATCCACCTTCAGGAGCCGTCATTCCCCGTTCCGTAAAATCAACCGTTTGCTGCACCACTCTTTGGAACAGCGGATTGCGAGTGGCTTGAAATGCGTGCGCATACAGGCTCAGCAGTTGGCCGTTGTCATATAGCATTTTCTCGAAATGGGGTACTTTCCAGGCTGCGTCTGTGCTGTACCGCGCAAAGCCTCCGCCCACCTGATCATAAATTCCGCCCCGCGCCATTTTTTCAAGGGTAAGTTCTACATGCTTTAGCGCATCCTTATTTCCAGTTCGGGAATAATAGCAAAGCAGGAATTCACTGATTGCAGGCATCGGAAATTTCGGTGCTCCAAGCATCCCGCCTTCCTCAGTATCAAACTGCTTTTGCAGCGAAAGGAAAATGTTGTGGCTTCTGTTTGTATCCGCTTTGCCTGATGACTGTGCCGGCTCCACGATATGCATTTGGCGAACGCCTGCTGCGAGCTTTTCAGCATATTCCAGGTATTTTGGCCTTTTCTCTTTAAAGCCTGATGCCAATTGCTGCAGTACGCTGGCCCATTGCTGTGGAGGGAAATAGGTTCCGCCATACACAGGCCGCCTGTCTGGCAATACGAATATGTTCAGCGGCCATCCACCCCGGCCAGTCATCAGTTGGACGGCATCCATGTAAACCTGGTCTACATCGGGACGCTCTTCCCTGTCTACCTTGATGCAGATATAATCGCGGTTCATCAACTTAGCGATTTCGGGGTTTTCAAAGCTTTCCCGCTCCATGACGTGGCACCAATGGCAGGCAGAATAGCCAATGCTCACGAGCACCAGCATGTCCTGCTCCTGAGCTACGGAAAAAGCTTCATCTCCCCAGGGCCGCCAGTCTACCGGATTGCGGGCATGTTGAAGCAGATAAGGGCTGCTTTCATCAATAAGCCGGTTTGCCGGTGATTTTTTTTCCTGCTCCATAATTTCAGTATTCATTAAGAATAAAGAGAAGTGAAGGAGATTGGTTTAGGAATTATAATTACAGGCAAAATATATAGTTGGGCGGATTACTTGTTTATCGTCTCCTTTAGTTTTTACATATTCAACAATAAAATACTTTTGGGACAATAACCGGAAATGTTTCAGTATTTTAGGTTCAGTTCCTTCGTTATTTTGTGTTAAATCAAAAGCACGGAAAAATGAACAATGAATGCCGGCAGGAAACAGACAAGCTTAAATTTTACCGAAAAGGAAATGTGATTTATGGAGAATTTAAAAGCCGGGTAGATTATGATATTGAACTGGCAAAG
The DNA here is from genome assembly GCA_040880525.1 of Bacteroidia bacterium. NCBI lineage: Bacteria > Pseudomonadati > Bacteroidota > Bacteroidia > Bacteroidia bacterium. Next base: position 81,384 of record JBBDIG010000042.1, on the reverse strand, counting down.
CAGGCAGTGGAACTGCGATCCTGTATTTCTGCTGGCGAGAGGTATTTCCTTTTGTTCGATGCAAGAAATTTAAAATCTATAACCAAGGAAGCAAGGGATTATCTCAATTCTGACTATGTAACAAAGGATATGATGGCGGCTGCTACGCTGGTGGATTCTGCCATCGTAAAAATTATTGTTCAGCTATTTATGGTACTTAACAAGCCTTCGTGCCCGGTCAGATATTTCAACCAATTGGCGGATGCCGAAAAATGGTTGCAGGAACAGGAAGTACCGGTGTTGCAATAACCACATTTACGCTTCGCCTCCGCTTTCGGGAAAAGCGTTCCAGCCCTGCGCCTGCAGCGGATGGGCCGCTCCTGAGCGGGTTATCAGGCGGCTTCCTTCTGATGCGTCTGTGATCACACCAATTACGGTAATGTCAGGATCATTCTCCACACTTTCCTTCTCAGAGGCGGGCAATGTGAAAATCAGTTCGTAATCCTCGCCACCATTCAGCGCACAAAGTGTGGGATCCAGGTTAAAATCCATTGCAGCATTATAGGCCATTGGATCTACCGGAATATTTTCCTCATAAATTTTAACGCCTTTATTGCTCTTGTTGCACAGGTGGAGCAGGTCAGAAGCCAGGCCGTCACTAATGTCTATCATAGCTGTTGGCTTCAGTTTCAATTCTCCCAGGAGGTGGATTACGTCTACGCGGGTCTCTGGTTTCAGTTGCCGCTGCAGGAGGTATTCATATCCCGTTAGTTCCGGCTTCATTTGCGGATCAGCGGCCAGCACACGCTTTTCTCGCTCCAGCAACTGGAGGCCGAGGTAAGCCGCGCCAAGATCACCGGTTACGCAAACAATATCACCTGTTTTGGCTCCTGTGCGGTAAACGATCTTACTGGCCGGTGCAGAACCCAGCGCTGTGATCGAAAGGACCATTCCCGTTCTGGATGAAGATGTATCACCGCCCACCACATCAACTTTGTAGTTAGCGCAGGCCGTTTCCATTCCTTTGTAAAGTTCTTCTACCATCTCTACCGAATATTTATTGCTGATGGCCAGATTTACCAGCACTTGTCCGGGTTTCGCATTCATCGCCACAATGTCGCTGATGGCGGCCACAATGCACTTATAGCCGAGGTGCAGCAACGGGGTGTACAGCAAGTCGAAATGCACCCCTTCCAAAAACATATCAGAGGAGATTACGGTATGTTCTTCTCCCTCATATTTGATCACCGCGCCATCATCTCCCGCCACGGTATTGCTGGATTCGTTATACTTTTTCAGATGGGCCGTCAGCTTCTCAATCAGCCCGAACTCGCCCAGGGTGCTTATGGATGTATAACCCTCTTTTTTATTTTCAGCCATTGAATTTATATTAAAATATTGCAGGCAAAGATTGATAAAACGTAAGAACTGCCGGAGAAAAACGCGGGTATAAAATTTTGTTCAAATGCCAGATCATTAATAATGAGACCTTTTGAAATCACTCATTAATTGAAATATGATTTATAAAATAAGAATGCACTTTTAAAGATCCTTTTTGCGCTCACGAGTGAACAGTTCTTTGAGTGTGTTAAACTGCTTTTGGAATAGCACCCCGATGCCGTAAGAAGTAATATCCTTATTAAGGATCAGGTTTTCGTCAGCCTTCCGAAATACCTTCAGGCGGAGATTGCCTTCCTGCGTTACCTTGCCGCTTACTTCTATATTCTCAATGATGTTTTCTGTATTGTAGGCAGTATTCACCCTTAACCTGTCGTCCAGCAAATTGGTGGTAACATTCACGATCACCTCATCATTTGTATTGAGGCTGCGATCTCCGGTTACGTAGCTGAAGTCTACCTGTACTACGTTGGAAAAAGAGGAAGCAATGTAGCTGAGTTGGTTGCTCAGGAATTCACCTACGCTGGAGCTGACGCCTGTCCGCAGGGCTGATGTGCCGCTTATTCCCTGTCCTACGGGCACAAACCGGTTCAGCGCCAGCAAACTGAACACCTGCTTGTTCCGCTCTTCCTCATCGTTCATTACGCTGGAACGCAAAAAGGATTCGCAGTCGCTAAGGCCTGATTCTGTGCGTACCTCCGGCAGTTCGAGCGACATTCCAATTTCCGGAGAGAAAAGCTCGCCCTTCAGGTTGAGCAGCACATTTACCAGCACTTTTTGATTGCAGGCACTCAGTGGATTGGTGGGGTCATTTCCCAGATCACCCGTCAGGTCTCCTGGATTTGCCCTTAGTTGATACACTGCATCCATGTTGATCATCGCCCCGTAAGGATCGCCCGCCCAGCGGATGCTGCCGCCCTGCTCAAGCACAAAATGCTTGTTAATTATTTCAACAAAAGTGAACAGGTATTCTCCTTCTGCGATAATGTAATCTCCATAAATATTGAAATCGCCTGCGGGCGTGAGTTCCATCCGGATGTTTCCGTTTCCGCGGCTTTCAATAATATCCCCTACTCTCGGATCAATGATGATCTTCATCAGCGCATCATCCGTTACGTCCAGCCTGAAGTCCATGACAATCCCGGAAACATCCACATTATATTCTTCAGTAAAATAGCGCTCTTCTTCCAGAAAGCGAATATAGGAGGGGCCGGAAAAGCTCTCTTCTTCAGTGATAGGCAGGTTGAATACGGTGTTCCGTTCAGTGCGGAGGTTCATGTTCATCCTGATATTATTTACCGGACCGGCAAAATCCACGTTGCCTGTGGCGTAGCCGGTTCCATAATACAGGTTATTGTCTCCCGGTCCTGTATTTAATACATGAAAATTATCAATAAACATGGCAAGATCCACTTCCATGTTATTGATCTCATTGAAGATCAGTTCACCATTTACTACCGCCACATTGTTGTTCTTATCCAACAGGCGCAGGTCCTTTAAGATTATTTTTTCCCTGTCAAATTGAAGTTCGTGGCTAAAGTGATAGTGCGTTTTTAAATAATCCACGGTAAATGATGCGCGGTCGAGCATAGCATTCCCTTTAAACACAGGGTCTTCGAAGGATCCGGTGATATCCAGGTCAGCCGTAAGCAATCCGCCCATGTTGCTCACCAATCCTTTTAAAAATTCCTGAAACAAGCTGACGCGGGTCTGTTGCAGTTTTACTTTTATCGCCAGGTTTTCCTCCTCAAAAAAGTTAACGGCCCCGGAAATGTCTACTACCTGCAGCCCTCGTTTCGTTATTACATTTCCCCGGATCTCAAGGTTTCGAGATTTCGACCTGAAATTGCTGGCAAAATGAAATATGCCCACCGTATCTTTTCCCAGGATCAAAGGGTTGATGCGGATATCGGAAATTAATACCGGCTCTCCGTCCAGTGCATAAAGTGTGGCTGTGCCACTTGCGGTGCCTTCAAGGTTTTCCAGCCCTTTTGGAAGAATATCATGAACCGTAGCCAGATCTATATCATATAGCTGGATATCCAGCGGATACCGAAAATCCGTTGTAATGTTACCGTTCACTTCTATTCGCTGCCCATTATTGCTGAGCTCAAGCTTTGGGATGTATATAACACTGTCATTAGAAAGTTCTATGACCTGGCTGCGTATATCCCATGTCTGCCGGTTCACCATCATTCGTGAATCCTGAAAATGCAAACGAGCGGAATCTCCATCGAATGCTGTAAATCCATTCAGGTTCAGTCGGTTGTCGCCCATGGCATCGGCTATATTCACTTTGAAAATGGCGGTGTCAGCATTGGCATCCACTCCGAAGGCGAAATCTGTGATCAGCAGGCTGTCGTTGCGGTAAGCTTTTTCTGCGCCCCCTTCAATGGTCAGCACACTGCGCTGGCTCTGGCCGGTGATGCTGATATCGCGGACTACGAATTCATCAAATCGTATTCCTGCAACATTGGCATTAAAAGCCACTTTCCCGGTTGAGCCATTTATATTTCCCGTTACCAAAGCCGTGTCCAGCAGGGTGAGCCTGGGATTCAGGATTTTCAACATCTCTCCTGAGTTCTTCACATTCAGCCTGAAATCCACGAACTGCCCTTCCACATCCTGCTCATCAAGCTGAAAGAATACGGTATCAAAATAATTGAAGAACACGCTCTGCCCAAGTGCAGGAAGGGAAGCAAACTGATAATTGCCGTTTAGTTGGAGGTCGAATACATCACTGTTCACTTCCACCTCTTTGTAGTTGGTGTAGACTTCTGACCGGATGTGCAATTCGTTAAACCGGAAAAAATCCCGGGCCGTGCGGATGTTAAGGTCCTGCGCAATAATATTCCCCTCAAAGCTGTCAATCTTATCGCCTACAAAATTGAATGTAACCGTTGTACTGAGACGCAAAGTATCGCTGGTAAGTTTCAGTGCTCTGAGATCTACATTCTCAACATCGGCCGTAAAATCGAATCTTGGCCGTTTTTCGTTAAAATCAATGGTTCCGGAAAAATCCAGGTCGGCATTTTGGTCATTTAATTCCAAATTTCCGGTAAAGAGTTTTTTGGAAATGTTCCCGTTTACGGTGATGTCCTGGTAGTTATAATTGTTGACCTCAATATTCCGGATGGTAGACTGAAGGTTGGCTCTGATGCTGTTGATGCTCATGCCTTGTCCTTCCAGGCTTGCCTCCAGATTTGTCTTTCCCAGAAGTTCCTTCCGTTGGGTAAGTGCACCCAAGTCGAAATTTTGCAGGGCAATGCTGCCGTTATAAGTTGTGGTTGACTGGTGCCTGGTGAGTTTCAGGTTAATATCACTTTTGATAGTGCCAATGTCAGTTGTAAAAGTGGCATAAGAAACGAAATCCTGGTAAAAGCCGGTGAAACTGCCGGTTGTTCTAATCCTCCCGAAGCGTTGCAATTCCAAGGGTATGGCTATTCCCGGCAGCAAATCCTGCAGTTCTGCATGGCTGGATTGCGCTGATCTGATCCTCAGGTTTATGAAGGTTTCTTCCAATGCAGGCAATCCGTTTAATTCCACTTTCCCTAATAGATAGGAGTATTGCCCGAAAGAGATATCAGCATCTGAGATATTGAGATTTGTCAACGGGCCTTTCACCGTTGCGCTCACTTTGACGGGTTCGTTGCTGCGGGGCAATTTTGGAGCAAAATAAGCGATGTCCCGCAACGTCACTACAGATTCTTTCAACACTCCATCATAGGCTGCATCCTGATTAAAATTCCCCATTCCCGCAATGCTGTCATACCGGAAGGCAAAGCTTGTCGTAATATCACTGGCCGGAGTCACAATCCTTGAATTCATAAATTCAATGGCACCGGCTTCATAGGAGAAATCCGTTTCCAGGTGATTCAGCACGAAACCGGATGTATCACGAAAACGCAATTCATTTACATCAATTGAAACCCAGGGCCCGGCCACTTCCATCTCCTCTACTTTTATATTCAGATCGCGGAGGAAAACATGGTTGAAGTCTGCACCAGTGGTATCGCGTGCGGTGGTTGCATCCCAAATTGTAAATGTGCCGTTTACGAGGTTTATGTTTTTGAAATAAATAGTGGGGCGTTTGCGTGTAGTTGTGTCTGATGCATCTGGCGTAAGGTTGCGAAGCAGGTAGGTGAAGTTATAAAGCGAATCGTCCGGGTATTGGTAGCCTTTGAGAACAAAATTGCGGAGGGTAATATCTTCAAGAAATATCCTGCTGCCGCTGAAGTCATATTGGCGAAGAGAAGCCTCAAGTTGATCAAAAACGATAAACGGGTTGCCACGCTGGTCGTAGATCACTCCGTTCTTCAGCACCACATCATTTGGAAACCGGTAGCGCAGATCGCCTACTTCCACACGGGTTCCCAACTGGTTGCTAAGCTGCTCCAGTAGTTGCTGTGTTGCTCGCAGGTGTCCCTCTTCAGTTCGCAGGTAAAGGACAGTACCCACCACGGCAAAAAACACCAACAGCACAAGAATACCGATGGCGTTTCTGAATAGCTTCCATATTTTTTTGGGAATTTTGCCCATTTATCAGTGAATAAGAGAGATCTGTAAAACTATGAACATCTTGCTGGCCATAGAATCATCGTGTGATGACACGGGCGCGGCAGTGTCCCGAAATGGCAAAATTCTCTCCAATGTAGTGGCAGGGCAGGTTATCCACCGTCAATATGGCGGAGTGGTGCCGGAACTGGCCTCGCGTGCGCACCAGCGCCACATCGTACCGGTGGTGCAAATGGCACTCGAGGAAGCCGGTGTTTCGGTGGCTGATCTCGATTCGATCGCCTTTACCCGAGGTCCCGGCCTGATGGGATCTTTGCTCGTGGGCGTTTCCTTTGCCAAGGCGATGGCGCTGAGTCTGGAAATCCCGCTCATTGAGGTAAATCACCTGCACGCCCACCTTATTGCGCATTTTATTGATGAACCCGTACCGCCATTTCCTTTTCTCTGCTTGCTGGTTTCAGGTGGCCATACTCAAATCATTCGCGTGGAGGATCATCTGAATTACCAAATCATAGGGCGAACCATTGATGACGCTGCCGGTGAAGCTTTTGATAAAGCCGCCAAAGTCCTGGACCTGCCATATCCCGGAGGCCCCCTCATTGATAAACTCGCCAGAGAGGGAAATAGATATGCCTTTCACTTTACAGAACCCTCCATTCCGGCTCTTGACTACAGCTTCAGCGGCCTAAAAACTTCGTTGCTTTACTTTCTTCGCGACAGGATAAAGGAGGATGAGGATTTTATTAAAAATAACCTGGCTGACATTTGCGCTTCTTACCAGCATCGGATTGTGGATTTTTTGCTCAGTAAATTGCGAAAGGCCGCAGCCGAAACCGGGATCCGGCACATTGCCATAGCAGGAGGAGTTGCTGCCAACAGCGAACTGCGCAGGCGCCTTGATGAATTGGCAGCGGAGGAGGGATGGGCTACGTATATCCCTGCGTTTGAATATTGTACTGACAATGCGGCAATGATAGCAATGGCAGGGCATTTCAAGTGGCTGGCGAAGGAATTTGCCGGACAGGATCTCCCACCTTTTGCAAGGGTTAGTTAGCCGTCTGAGTGTTCCAAACCCTCGGACGGCTGAGTCACGAGAAAAATAGGGTTGGATTGATTTTAATTGCCGTGTTACTAAGATTTTAAAATAATGAAAATGAGACGAGGATTACGCGTCTTTAGTTCCTGCTCATCCTTTATTATTTCATTAAAATACCAGCGGAGCCAAAAATATATTTACGAGAAGAATTTATTTGTTAAATTAAAATTATAGTCTTAATTAAAATTTAACATTTAAAGCAAAAATAAACCGGCAATTCCCGGATGGCTGCGGGTTATAAATCCTTCGCTTTCTGAAGTACCGGAATTCATTCTCCTCTTTATGTTCGTCCCGTTCCATCCGGAATGATTTATCGCAAGGCTATATTTGCGGCCTCACCAACCGGTTTTTATGTTTAAAGGCAAAAAGGTAGTAGTTGTGCTGCCGGCATATAATGCCGAGAGAACGCTGGAGCGAACCTATCAGGAAATTCCCTTTGACCTGGTGGATGACGTGATCCTGGTGGATGATGCCAGCAGCGACCGCACCACGCCTCTTGCGGCACAGATCGGGATTAAGCACATTATTACACACCGCCAAAATCTTGGCTATGGCGGCAATCAGAAAAGCTGCTACCGCAAAGCCCTGGAGATCGGGGCTGATATTGTAATCATGCTTCACCCGGATTATCAATACACGCCAAAGCTTATACCGGCTATGGCCAGCATTATCGGCAGTGGCCTTTATCCGGTCGTGTTTGGATCGCGAATTCTGGGCAATGGGGCGCTGAAGGGAGGAATGCCGTTATATAAATATGTGGCTAACCGTTTCCTCACGCTTACGCAAAACCTGCTTATGAACCAGAAGCTTTCTGAATATCACACTGGCTACCGGGCGTTTTCAAGAGAGGTGCTTGAGCGAATTAATTTTGAGGTTAATTCCAATGATTTTATTTTTGATAATCAAATGATCGCGCAAATTTTTTATGCCGGTTTTGAAATTGCGGAGGTTACCTGCCCAACCAAATACTTTGAAGAAGCGAGTTCCATAAATTTTCAGAGAAGTTCAAAATATGGAGCTGGCGTAATAGGGGTTTCTTTCCAATATCTGTTTCAAAAATTAGGTTTGGTAAAATCAAGAATATTTCAGCCTTTGGATAATAGGAAGGAATCAGGCGCAAAGGCTAAGGAAGGTGGGCCTGGGTTTGCGGAAAATCAGCCATAATTTATAGCGTTACTAAGATTTTGCAGAATGAAAATAAGGCAATTATAAAATTTGATTTTTGTATTTAATAAATTCCCTAAAAATAAATTAAGACAGTTAATTTAAACATTCCATTAAAGATAAGTTCTTTTATTGGATTTTAATGTTCAGAAAATTTTTTCCGGTCTTCTTTATCATAAAGCTTATCTACGCTGGTGCCGGTGAGTATAGCATTACTGATAGTGGTGATCAACTCACTGGCTTCATCTTCTTTGTATCCTAATTTTATCGCAAGCTGCCGGCAGTGTTCGATCTCCCTGAGATCCATATCATTATCTGCCAGCATCATGGCGATGAGCGCATACAACCTCAGAAACCTTTCACGCTCTTTTTTTGGTGGATGAAATTCTACAGATGAAGGTTCCTCAATGATCCGTTCCACATCCTCTTGTGAAATGTTCAGCCGTGAAGAAACCTGGTGAAGAAATTCTATCTCGTTAGGTTTCAACTCCCTGTCAGCAAAGGCAATGGCGATAAGATTCTTCAGGTGGCTAAGCTTGCGTTGATACGCAGCATCCCCTGAACCCTGGAAAATTGACATAAGGGAATTTGACTTGGTTTCTTTGATAACAGCAAAAAATGAGAAAGGGTTAAGACAACCGGCAAAATGAAATGGAATTTCTTTGAACACTGTTTATACGTAGGTGTTATTACTTAAAATTGGAAAATGATGAAAAAGTTAGTAGCAATACTGATAATAACCGGATGTATGGCAGGCCTTTCTTCCTGCTCTAAAGACAGGTGTCCGAATTACATACAAAAGGAAACTCCTGCAGAACATAGCGAAAGAGCATGATCCATCCTGGAAATGATCTGGCTGCGTCAGAGGTAACTATCAGATTTCACGGATTCTTCACGGCATATTTGTTTTCTTTGAAACCAGCAAAAGACGAGAAGAATGATAATGAATGATCTGATTTACCTGAGAAGGAATTTACATGCGCATCCGGAAATAGCCGGGGAGGAACGGGAAACAGCCGGAATTCTGCTTGAATTTCTGCGGCAGTGCCATCCTGACCGGATTCTGCACCACCTGGGTCAGACTGGTTTTGCGGTGGAATATGACAGCCAGCAGGAAGGTCCGGTGCTGATGTTTCGTAGCGAACTTGACGGTTTGCTGGTAGAGGATAAGCTGGATGTAACTTATATATCGCAGAATGAAGGGAAGGGACATAAATGCGGGCATGATGGACACATGGCGATGCTTGCCGGCCTCGCGCAGCATCTCCATGAAAATCCACCAAAACGCGGAAAGGTGATCCTGCTCTTTCAACCTGCTGAAGAAACCGGGGAGGGTGCCGGCTGGCTCCTGAAAGATGAGCGATTCCTCGAAATTCAACCTGACATCGTGTATGCCATTCATAATATGCCGGGCGCTCCGCTGGGCGAAGTGGGCGTAAGAAAGGGAAATTTCGCATCAGCATCTGAAGGGATGGTCATAAAACTGATGGGGCAAACCTCTCATGCGGGCCACCCCGAGGAAGGTAGAAATCCGGCCTATGCCATTGCCGAGATCATTCAGGAAGTGAAAAATATGGATCAATGGTACAATTTTGAGGATTTTGTGCTGGGTACGATTGTTCAGCTTTCGGTAGGTGAAATTTCTTTTGGTATCTCTCCCGGGTACGGTGAATTGCGGCTCACCCTCAGAGCACACAAGCAGGACGACCTGAACAGGCTGAAGGGAGTGGCGCAGGAGAAACTCGCGGAGATAGTTCAAAAGCATAATCTTTCTCACAGGATAAGCTGGCATGAAGCATTTACCTCAACCGTGAATTCTGAGGATGCCATCGAACAGGTGATAAAAGCTGCAAAAGCCAATAATATGGCGCATAAGGAAAAGGATGCGCCTTACCGGTGGTCAGATGATTTTGGCCAGTTGCTGAGCGCATATCACGGAGCCATGTTTACACTTGGAGCCGGAGAAGATCATCCGCAGCTCCACAGCACGGATTACGATTTTCCGGATGAATTGATCGAAAAAGGCGTGGCCATTTATGCCAGCCTCGTGCAGCAACACCAGGAAGAATAATCTCATAATGTTTTCTACCTCCCGAATTATATTAAGTGCAAGCGCTCTGCGCAACAACGTGGATTTTCTGCGTAAACAGGTATTAGGCCCGGAAACCCGCATCTCCGCTGTGGTGAAAGGCAATGCCTATGGACATGGAATTGAAACGTTCGTTCCGCTTGCTGAAACCTGCGGTGTGAATCATTTCTCGGTATTCAGTGCAGGTGAAGCATGGCGCGTACTCAAAGTCCGGAGGCAGCCCGGAACCATCATGATCATGGGTTACATTGCCGATGAGGAGTTGCCCTGGGCGGTGGCGAATGAGATCGAATGCTTTATTTATGACCGGGAAAGGCTGGCTGCGATTATTGCTGCTGCGAAGGAATCAGGGAAACCCGCCCGGATCCATATCGAAGTTGAAACCGGAATGAACCGTACGGGTTTGACTGCCGAAGAGCTGCAAGAACTTCTGCCAATGCTGAAAGAAGGCCGGCAGCACCTGCATTTGGCAGGCGTTTCCACGCACTATGCCGGGGCCGAGCATTCTTCGAATTATGATCGGGTGAAAGCGCAAATTGGCCGTTATGAGCGGCATCTGGCTTTTCTGAAGGGTCATGGATTAGAGCCGGAAATCAGGCATACGGCCTGTTCTGCCGCCACGCTTATTTTTCCGGAAACACAACTGGATTTGGTACGTCTGGGCGTACTGATCTATGGCTACTGGCCCAGCCAGGAAACTTGGGCAGACTACAATTTGACAAACAAGCATATTACTGAAGAGAGCCTTGAGCCGGTGCTTACCTGGAAAACCGGGGTAATGAGCCTGAAGCACCTGAAAAAGGGAGAAAGCCTGGGGTATGGCAAGCACTTCGTTGCCACGCGCGATTCCGTAATGGCGGCCATTCCTGTGGGCTACAGCTATGGATATTCCCGCGCCCTCAGCAACCTGGGTGAAGTTGGCATCAGGGGGGAGCGTGCCCGGATAGCCGGCATCGTGAACATGAACATGATGATGGCAGACGTAACCCACATTCCCGGAGTGCAGCGGGGAGACGAGGTGATCCTGGCAGGCCGTGATGCATGCGGGCTAATAAAGTTCGCGTCATTTAACCAGGCAGAAAATCCCCTCAATTATGAAATGCTGGCTAGGTTGCCTTCTGACATTCCCCGGCAACTTTCAGAGTGAGCCTTACCTTGAAGGGAATGTTGAAGTAATTATTTTGACCTGAGATTGCCGGTACCTATTTTTGCTAACTATTATTTAAATTCAAAAAATGACACTGATGAAGTATATTTTCTTTCTGTTTACGCTCAGCCTTCTATTCACGGCTCGCCCGGCTTCCGCTCTTGATCCAAAAAAGGAGTATGAATTTACACCTGATATGTTTGGGTTGAAGTATGAAGAACATAAGATCCCTTCCACCAACGGAGCCGAGTTGATGGCCTGGTACTTCCCGCCTCCTGACCGCTCTACGAACCTGATGATCATCAGTGATGATGGCAATGGAAACATGGCTGACAATCTGGATATCGTGGCGCAGTTCCAGTCGCTGGGCTATGGAGTACTCACTTACGACTACCGGGGTTACGGCAAGAGCAGCGATTTCAAGATTGTGAACAAGTTGTATATCTACCCGCAGTTTGCTGATGATCTGAATGCCGTTTGCGATTATGCCAAGAGAAATATGACCCTGCACTTTTCCCTTTATGGAGTTGGCATTGGTGGCGGGCTGAGCATAGGCGTAGGCATGGATAGGCGTGAAACCCAATACCTCATAGGTGATAGTCCTTACCCTACCCTGGAATACATGAAAAATAAATTGCAGGAAGAAAAGGAAATGAACGTGATGATCCCGCCTGTTTTCAATAAAAATTATGAGCCGAAATATGCACTTGAAACCAAGGAACTTCCAAGATTGCTGAAGGGCGTGCTTATTATTGTCGGGGAGAATGATAAAATAGTGGGACCTGACATGGCCAAGGATCTGCAGAAATTACAGAAAAAGATGGTGGAGGTTTACATAGCTGAGGCGGCTGACAGTGAGAATACTTTTTCTTCGAATAATAACAAATATTTTGTTGCAATAAAAGAGTTTATGGATTCCAATCCATAATGTTTTGAGGCAGAAAATTCAGAAGCCGCTTTCCGAAGTTTCGGAGGCGGCTTTTTGCATGGTAGCCGTCTGAGGGTTTGGAACGCTTTGACGGCCGTTTGTACGGCTATATTGCTCCGGTCGTTTTTCTATTGCTTGGATGAACCTGCCAAAATATGCAGTGCCATCCCTGGTAATTTTTAAAACGAATATTCCGGGTGTTAATGCTGCAACGTTAATCTCATTTTCATAATTACCTGCACTTACCCTTTTTCCTAAAACATTGAATATTTCGTAGTGGCCGATATAGAGATTTTTAATTTTCTATAAACTTGTCATCCTTAGAGGAATTGGGGAAAAGGCAAGGAAATAATTACAAAAACAACGCATGGAAAATCTGGAGTGCGTCTGGCAGAAACAGATTTTGAGAAGTATTGAGGGAAACAGGTTTATTTAACCGAATGAAATTTTGCCTTGCTATCAGTTTTTTAATTTCAAAATCCTGGGTTAGTTGCTGATAATGCTCCCCTGCAATCTCATTCTCCCAAAGGTCATTTCCTGTGGCGATGTAAAAACCCTCCTGCGCCAGCGCCTCCTGCCGGGATTGAATCCACTCTGCAACGTGCTCTAAATATTTGCCACGCGCCAGCAGGTTGAAGCTATAATACCTGCCCCACCAAAACATGGTGCGGAAGGTAAAAACATCCTCCCCCGAAAGCGCTGCCGGGAAATCGAGGATGACGAAAGGAAGGCCCTTGTAATTCTCCCCGTGTGAGATTTTTCCGCCATCAGCCGCTATCTGCCGCAGCAGAGGACTTCCTTCAAGTTCGGGATGTAACCGCTCCCGGAAAGCTGCAAAGAGCAGCCGAACCTTTTTGATGATCCTGCGCTTGGCCAGCATGATCTCATGATCGTTCATCAGTTGTAATTCATCCTTTGTCCAGTCCTGCATTATGGTTGTGCTTAGTTTAATGAAATCCCGAATTTTGCACCTGTCTTAAACACTTAGGTACAAGGACACAAAGTTTCACAAATTTTTTCTTCGTGGCCCTTTTTGCCTTCGAGCCTATGTGTCTGCATGCTTTTACTTGGCATAAATAATGGCTTTGCACCGGCATTAAATGAAGAAGCTCTACAAACTCATAGCCCTCTCCTTTGCCGGCCCGTTCGTGGCCACTTTCTTTATTTGCCTTTTTATCCTCCTCATGCAGTTCCTCTGGAAGTATGTGGACGACCTGGTGGGCAAAGGACTGGAATGGTACATTATAGCGGAATTGCTTTTCTATGCCTCGGCCAGTCTTGTGCCTATGGCGCTGCCGCTGGCCGTGTTGCTTTCCTCCATTATGACGTTTGGTACGCTTGCAGAAAATTATGAGCTGGCGGCTTTTAAATCTGCGGGCGTTTCATTGCAGCGCATCATGCAGCCGCTTATGGGAATTATTCTCATCATCGCTGCGCTGGCGCTCTATTTCAGCAATAACATTATTCCTACAAGCAACCTGAAGTTTGCCTCGCTGCTTTGGGACGTGCGGCAACAGAAACCGGCCCTCGACATAAAACCGGGAATATTCTACAGTGGAATTGAAGGGTACAGCATCCGGGTAGGAAAAAAGCATGAGGACGGAAAAACCATTGAGCAGGTGATGGTATATAATCACACCAGCCGCAGGGGCAATGTGGAGGTGACCCTTGCCAGGGAAGGAGTAATGTGGACTACGGAAGATAAACGCTGGCTCGTGGTTTTCCTGAGAGATGGCATCCGCTACGAAGAGATGCTGGAAAAAGACAGGCGCAACATCAGCTACCCGCATAACCGCATTAAGTTCAGCAATTATGAAATGCGGTTTGACCTGTCAGCTTTTACGCTTACCCGAACTAATGAAGACCTGTTTCGGGACAATTATCAAATGCTGAATCTGAAACAATTGAAACACTACCGCGATTCCACAGGCATAGTGGAGCAGAACAAACGGAAGCGGGTAAAGGAATATGTGAAACCGTATTTCTTTCCATTAAAAGATACCTCAGACCGAAGGCCATCCATAGAGGAAAGAAAACTACAGGTGAGGCAGCAAAACCTTGCAAAAGAGGAGGCTGAGCCACAGCAGGAAGCGCTGCCGGAAGATCCTGCGGAACGCGGGGGAGGATTGTTGAAATTGGGACCGGAGAGACTCAGAAAAGTTGCCAGACGGCAGGATTCACTCAGGAAAATGCGCCATGTTGAGGAGGAGGCGCAGAGGGCAGAGGTAGCATCGAAGGAGCCGGTGGTGATGGATTCAGCCTTTTTTGCGGGCGTATTTGCAAATCCTGACCGGGCCACCACCAACCGCGCCATCAATTTTGCCAGGACCGTACGGGGGATAATGGAAACCCACAGCCTGGATATAGAGCACTACAACCGGCAGATCATCCGGTATCGCATAGAGTACCATCGCAAGTTCATCCTCAGCTTTGCGTGCATTGTGCTCTTCTTTGTAGGTGCTCCCCTCGGAGCGATAATCCGGAAGGGTGGCATCGGAATGCCATCCGTAGTCTCAGTGCTCATTTTCATTCTCTTCTACGTGATCTCCATCACCTTCGAGAAATTTGCAAAGCAACTGATCGTATCTCCGTTCATAGGCATGTGGATGCCTGTTTTTATCATTTTCCCCGTAGGCGTATTTCTTACTTATAAGGCAAATAAAGATTCGATCATTTTTACGAAAGAAACCTATCTTCACTTTTTCCGTAGCCTTAACATATTCAGAAAGAAAAAAACGGCCTGACATTGCTTTTTATTTATTACCTGGCAGAAAAATGTCCGCAGATCTACAGGAATAAATAACCGGTGAACTTTGCCGGATTTCTCCGAAAAAATCAGGATATAATATATTGTGCGAATCCTTCAACTGTGTAACCGTGTTCCCTGGCCGCCAAAAGATGGTGGGGCCATTGGCATGTACAATTTCACCAAAAGCTATCATGCGCTTGGCTGTGAAGTATCCATGCTGGCGATCAACACACCTAAGCATTATATCGCCCCGGCTTTTTTCCCACCGGAATTTGCAACGCTGGCCGACATTCAAACTGTGGATGTGGATACCCGCATAAAACCACTGGATGCCTTTCTGAATATTTTCTCAACATCATCCTATAATATCGTTCGATTCGATGATGCGGCTTACCGGGAGGCTTTAACCGGGATTTTAAAGCAAAAGCAATTCGATGTAGTGCATGTGGACGGGCTTTTCATGAGCATGTATGCAAATACGGTTCGGGAACATTCTGACGCTTTGCTGGTAATGCGGGCACACAATGTGGAGCATATAATATGGCAACGGATGGCCGAAACCGAAAAGCCGGGTCTGAAGAAACAATACCTTCGGTTGCTGGCCCGCAGACTACGGAAATATGAGGAGCAAAAGCTGAATGAATTTGATGCACTGCTTCCGATCTCGGAGGTGGACGACAAAATGCTCAGGGAGATGGGCAGCAAAGTGAAACACATCACAGTACCGGCAGGAGTAGACCCTGATAAGTTCCGGGCGGATTTCAGCAAAATGGAATTTCCATCGCTTTTTCATCTTGGCGCCCTGGACTGGCTGCCCAACCAGCAGGCCGTGCGGTGGTTTCTGCAGGAGGTATGGCCGGAAGTTTCCCGCAAATTTCCGGAGCTCAGCTTCCATATCGCTGGAAGGCACATCCCGGAATGGGTTAAGCAAACGGATCTGGAGAATGTAATAGTGGCAGGCGAGGTGGATGATGCAGCGGCCTTCATGAATAGCAAAGCCATAATGATAGTACCTTTGCTTTCAGGTAGCGGAGTGCGGCTAAAAGTGCTGGAAGGCATGGCGCTGGGAAAGGCAATAGTCTCTACTACAGTAGGTGCTGAAGGAATTGAATATAGGCCAAGCCAGGACATTCTCATTGCTGACAGCAAGGATGAGTTTATAAAGCACATCAGCTATCTGGTGGAAAACCGGGAGAGCCTGCTGAAGTTGGGTCAAAATGCCATTGGATTGATTGAACAGAAATATACTAACCGCCAGATTGTGAAAGATTTATTGGCAAAATATGAATCGCTAATTGGATGATTTGGGAGATTCTTTTCTGGTTCAGCGTTGCATGCCTGCTTCATTCCTACTTTTTTTATCCGGTAGTGCTGTGGGTGCTGGGCCGTAGCAAACAGTTTGGCCATGCTGTTTTTTCAGAGAGTGATCCGGCACTTCCCACCGTTTCAATACTGCTGGCAGCCTATAACGAAGAGAAAGTGATAGCAGAGAAGATCCGCAGCACTTTCCGCACTTCATACCCGCATCATAAAATAGAAATGCTGATCGGTTCGGATGCCTCAACCGATGCGACCAACGCCATCATAAGAGAGTGCGAAAAGGAATTCCCGCATTTGCAACTTGTCAATTTTCCGGGACGAACAGGCAAGGCCGGCATTATCAATGAACTGTCAAAACGGGCCAAAAACGAAGTATTCATATTGACAGATGCCAATGTATTTTTTGAAGAAGAAACCATTTTTCATCTCACAAAACATTACAAGGAAAAAGAAATAACTCTGGTGGGTGGAAATATTTTAAATGCTGAATTTAAAAAGGATGGTATTTCATTTCAGGAGAAAGCATATCTGGCTACGGAAAACCGGATGAAATATTATGAAGGCATTTTATGGGGAACTATGATCGGAGCTTTTGGCGGATGCTATTCCATTCGGAGGAGCCACTACCATCCCGTTCCTCCCCGCTTTTTCATGGACGATTTTTACATCACTATGCACGCACTGGAAGATGGAGGCAAAGCAGTAAATGAACTGGAAGCGGTTTGTTTTGAAGATGTTTCCAATAAAATCTCAGAGGAATTCAGGAGAAAGGTGCGCATTTCAATCGGCAATTTTCAGAACCTGGGACGCTTTGCGGGATTGCTCTGGCCGCCCTTTACAGGATTGAGCTTTTCCTTTTTTTCACATAAAGTTCTACGCTGGCTGGGGCCGTTCTTTATTCTTGTTGCCTTGCTCGGAAGTGGAATGCTCTCCGGCCAAAACCAGTTCTATCGACTGGCGTTCATTGTTCAGCTTGTGCTCATTGCCATTCCTGTCCTGGACCTTCTTTTCAGGAAATTGGGCCTGCATCTGGTGCTGCTCCGTTTCATTTCCCATTTCTATTTAATGAATTTAGCCTTGTTAACAGGCTTTTTAAGATTTATCTATGGAGTCGAATCAAACATCTGGAAACCCACCCAACGAAACCAGTAATCAATTTAATTCTATTCCTGATGCCATTGAGGATATAAAGGCAGGGAAGATGGTGATTGTGGTGGATGATGAAGACCGCGAAAACGAGGGTGACCTGGTTACAGCCGCCCGGAATGCCACCCCTGAGCTAATCAATTTTATGGCTAAGGAAGCCCGGGGCCTCATTTGCGCGCCTCTGGTTGAGAGCCGCTGCGAAGAGCTTAATCTTGACCTCATGGTGAGCGACAATACTGCACTGCACGAAACCCCTTTTACCGTTTCCATTGATCTGAAAGGACACGGAACGACCACGGGCATCTCCGTTTCTGACCGGGCTAAGACGGTGAAGGCGCTGGTAGACCCCGAAATTAAGGGAAGCGATTTTGCGCGGCCGGGGCATATTTTCCCATTAAAAGCTAAGGAAGGAGGCGTACTTAGACGCACCGGCCACACCGAAGCTGCCATTGATCTGGCAAGGCTCGCAGGCTTTGAACCTGCCGGGCTCATCGTGGAAATTATGAATGATGACGGCTCTATGGCGCGGCTTCCCCAGCTTCTTAAAATGGCCAAAAAGCATAAGCTCAAGATTATTTCCATCAAAGATCTGATCAACTACCGGTTGAAGACGGAAACCCTGATAGAGCGGGTGATCGAGGTAAATATGCCTACAGAGTATGGCGATTTCCTTTTGCGCGCCTACCGCCAAACGACCACCGGAGAAGTACACCTGGCCCTGATAAAAGGAACATGGGATGAAGAAGAACCTGTATTGGTCCGTGTGCATTCCTCCTGCGTTACAGGCGATATTTTCGGCTCTTTCCGCTGCGACTGCGGGCCACAATTGCATCATGCCATGCAGATGGTTCAGCAGGAAGGAAAAGGCGTAGTGCTGTATATGAATCAGGAGGGCCGGGGAATCGGGCTGGTAAATAAACTGCGCGCGTACCAACTTCAGGAACAGGGAATGGACACTGTGGAGGCCAACCTTCATCTCGGATTTAAAATGGACCAGCGCGATTATGGCGTGGGCGCCCAAATACTCCGAGATCTCGGCATAAAGAAGATGAGGCTCCTCACCAACAATCCATCAAAACGCGCAGGAATTTTAGGCTACGGCCTTGAGATCGTGGAGCGTGTGCCGGTGGAAATAGATCCTAATGAGCACAACGAAATATACCTGCAAACCAAGCGGGATAAGATGGGGCATCAAATATTGGATATGAAAAAGAAGGTGCAGGATTCCGGAAAGGATTCCGACAAATGAAAATGCGGCCCTGCCACAGGCTAAATTTCCAAAATGCATTATTGCCAGCTAACTTTTAGAGGCATTGTATGCAAAAGCAGTTCTGACAAGTTCCCTTAATCCGGGTTCATTGAGCGGGTCGCCCTTTTTGAAATTGATGGAACATGCATTTTTTGAATCCAGGCCGCTGTTAAACAAACCGTTCGGATTCTCAAATTGAGCACCCTAAAAGAATGTCAGCCCTACATGGTTCTTGAACGCTCCTGGGCTGCAAACCATCCCGTGGTGCGTAAAGACCGGGGAATTCCACTTCCATTCTTCTACAATACCGGGCTCAACTTCATCCACAATCTGCCGGATCCCTTTGTCATTTCGCCTCTCCAGTCACCGGTCTTTTCGATGTATTGATCAATTTTTTCTGATAGTGTCATGAGTTCAAGATTGAATCTGTGTTTTAATAATTGGAAAAGTTTAATCGCTAAAGTCATTGGAAAACTAAATTTTCCACCTCTTAAGGCTATTTTCAGAAGTTGCCGAAATTAGTTTTTGATTATCTGCTGAAAAACCTGATCAGTTCCGGGGCCAACACCTTTGGCTTAACCATGTGTGTCTGACCACGAAGACTGAGGTGATTTGCGTTGGGAAGGACCGTTGCCAATTGCTTCATCGAGTTTTGCGCCCATTTTTCGCTCTTGCTGCCACTGATTACCAAAGTCTCCACTTTTACACCCGGCCATTTATCTGCGCTCAATGGTTTACCGGTTCCCGTTTCGCCTAATATGAGCGTATCGTAAATCACAGTAGGGGCGAGTTTTCTGAGCTTTTTCCAAGAAGGCATCAGGCGCATCATGAATACGACAAATCCCGGCAGGCCTACGCCATCCTTCATAAAACTCGACACCACTTTGCCATTCTGTCCGCTCTCAGTGTAGGTTTGGAGCCTTTCTAAATAATCGTCACGAAGCGGCTTCCGCGAATCATCCACTATAAATGGGGCTTCGTATAGCGCCAGCTTGTGAATGGGAAGACCTGCATTTGCTGCCTCCAAAGCCAGCGCTGCTCCGGATGAGATCCCATAAACCGAAACGGATTGATCCAAACTGTTTATGATGGCTTCCAAGTCCTCAATTTCCCGCTCCACTTTGTAGGGCAAGGTGTTTCCGCTTTCTCCACGTCCTCTCCGGTCATAGATCGTCACCGTGAAGTCTTTCTTTAATTGATTGGCAAGCGCTTCATTTGGTCCGAACTTCCGATGGCAGAATGCTCCGTCCACCAAAACAAGATGAGGCCCTCTGCCAACACGGGTAGTGGCAATCTGGGTCCCATCTTTTGATTTTACAAAATTCGTCATGCTATTTCGTTTGAGCCTCGAGCAATTCATCGAGGTTTTCAAGGGCTGCGGTAAGTCCTTCCTGTACGCCCATTTCGAGGATCTTTTCCAGGTCGGCAAGCGTATCGTAGGTGGTTTGCACGTTTACGAAAGTAGAACCCTCTGATGCGTTAAATCTTGTTTCCCAAAGTGCGCTGGGAAAATCGGTGTTGATATTTCCTTCTTCGTCACAGAAAGAGTCCACAGAGTTGAAGTTTTTGTGGTGGCTTATTTTTTCATAATCATTGCGGCACCAGTGTTTCTGTCCTTCTGGGCTAACCATTGCGTAAAGCCACATTCCACCTTCGCGGAAATCCATGCTTTTGGTCTTTGTTTTATACGGCTTGGGTGCCCACCATTGGTCAAGCAATTCACTCTCCGTCCATGCGGCCCAAACGTTTTTCAGGGGCGCGGCAAATTCACGTTTTACATTGATTTGATTTTCCTCCTTGTCCACGGAGAAATCCATAAATAGTGTCTTTTTCATGTGTTTGAATTTTTAATTGGTTTATGATTTATTTTTGGAATCCATCTTTTTCAGAACCTGGTCAAGCTGGCCGAACCGGGTTTCCCAAAGTTCTCTCAGCTTTTCAAGCCAAATATTTACTTCGTCCATCTTGTCAGGATTGAAATGATAAATGATTTCTCGTCCTTGCTTTTCCTGCTTCAATAATTCGCATTCAGCCAATATTCTGATGTGATTGGACACGGCTTGCCGGGTTGTATCAAAATGACCCGCAATGGCATTTGGAGTCAAGGCCTGAACCGCCAGCAAAGTCAGAATAGCCCTCCGTGTAGGATCGGCAATCGCATGAAAAACATCTCTTCTCATCATTTCCTTTAATGCGCAAACAATCGCTTGCAAATATATGTGCAAAAGATCACTTGCGCAAATTTTTTAGAGATTTTTTTCGGACGAAATTTATTGGCCGGGGTAGGGATCAACCGGATTCATTCCTTTCCTGGGAAATAGCAGGGAGGCGAGTATTGAGACGGCAATTATACTTCCCACAATAGCAAGGGATAGCGAAATATCCAGGGGATGCCAATGGCTTCCCTCATTTTAAAAATTCATAAAAATTATCGGGTGTAATTAATTTAGTTTTAGCCTCCGGATAAGCATTTTTAAAAGTCAAAGGAATTTTAGCTTTTGTTTTTGGATTCCATTTAATTTCTGCGGCTAAAAGTTCATCCGATGTTTCTTCAATGTAATCAATCTCCTGCTTTTGAGTAGTACGCCAGAAATAAGTTGCGGCATTGATATTTTGTTGTTGCAGGAACTTCCTGCGCTCGCTCACCACGTAGTTTTCCCATAGCGCACCTATATCGCTTCTGGAAATAACCGGATTGAAATTCCCCGTAATGGCATTGATGATCCCGTTGTCGTAAAAGTAGATTTTCTTTCCTTTCCTGATCTCGTTTCGCACATTGCGGCTGTAGGAGGGCAGGATGAATATTACAAAAGCCTGTTCGAGCAGGTCAATGTACTTTTCCACGGTTTTCCCATCTGCCTGTACCAGCCGGCTTATTTCCTGCGAGCTCACCTCATTCTGCACCTGCAGGGCAAGCGCTTTTACGATCTTTTGGAAAAGGCGCGGCTTCTTTATTTTCTCAAGCTGAAACAGGTCTTTGTAAAGATAGCTCTCGGCAATCAGCTTCAGGTGCTCCTCTGCTTGTTGTGGCTTTACTACAATTTCAGGATAGGCGCCATAGACCAGTCGTTGTTCCAGCAGCCGCCTCTCGGTCAGGAAATCGGTTTCCTGTATCAACTCCTGAAATGAGAAGGGCGAAAGCTGTAGCACGTACTTCCTGCCAGTAAGCGGCTCATTGATGCTGCCGGCCAGTTCAAACGAGGAGGAGCCGGTAGCTATCACTTGTACCTCCGGTATCTGGTCCACAATGATCTTCAGCAGCAGCCCGGCCTCCTCTATTCGCTGGGCTTCGTCAATAAAGAGGATTTCGTGGTCGCCAATGATTTGCCGGAGGAGCGTGGCATTGGGCTGTCGCAGCAATTCACGGGTATCGGCATCATCTCCGTTCAGACGAAGTGTCTTGCGGTCCACCCGTACCAGAAGCTGTTCGCAAAAGGTAGTTTTCCCTACCTGCCTGCCACCAAAAATGATGAGCGCCTTTCCCTTAAAAAGTCGCTCTATGGCAAATTCAAGCTGAACGCGTTTTATCATAATATCGGATTGTAATCCAAATATATCATAATTATTTCGGATTAGGATCCATTTATATCATAATAATATCGGATTACGTTGCAGGAATTGTAGAAAGGAAAGTATTGCTCAGGATGCTATAAACGCATGAAAAACAGAAAGTGCCTCATGAATGGATCGCACAGGATGTAACCTTAGCGTCAGTTGCTCGCCTTTTTGCTCGAATTTGCACTGCTGAGGGTGATCCTGAACATATTGCAGAATGCGGCCAAACGGGGCTGATTGGTAATAGTCGCTGTCAGCATTAGCAGCAAAACTGGCCTTGAGTTTTTGATTCTTCAGGTTGATCTTTCCTATTCCTGCATTTTGCGCCAGCCACTTCAGACGGATGGCGTCCATGAGCTCCAGTGTTTGCTTCGGGATTTTTCCGAAACGATCCGTCAGATGTTTCTGAAAGGTCAGCAGGGCTTCCTCATTTTTCACCTGATTCATTTCATTGTAAATGGAAACCCGTTCGTTCACATTGCTGATATATTTGTCCGGGATCAATAATTCAAAATCGGTATCAATTTGACATTCGTAAACCAGAGGCCGGTCATCCTTTCCCGAAAACAGGTCTTTGAACTCCTCGTCCCTGAGTTCATGCATCGCTTCATCCAGGATTTTCTGATACATATCAAAACCTATCTCGCTGATAAAACCACTTTGTTCGGCCCCAAGCAGGTTTCCAGCTCCCCGGATATCAAGGTCCTTCATCGCAATGTGGAATCCACTGCCTAGTTCAGAGAACTCCTCAATAGCCGCGAGGCGTTTGCGGGCTTCGCTTGTCATGGCTACTTTCGGAGGAGTAAGCAGGTAGGCATACGCTTTTTGGTTGCTCCGGCCCACCCGGCCCCGCATCTGGTAGAGATCGCTCAGGCCAAAGTTCTGCGCCTGATTGATGATGATGGTATTGGCATTAGAAATATCCAGTCCTGATTCTATAATGCTGGTAGAAACCAGAACATCATAGAATCCTTCCACGAAATTCATCATTACCTCTTCCAGCTCCTTTCCCTCCATTTGTCCGTGGCCTATGCCTACTTTGGCCTGTGGCACCAGTGCACGGATCAGATCGGCCATCTGGTGGATATCCTTGATGCGGTTATGCACAAAAAATATCTGGCCCCCACGGTCCATTTCATATTCAATGGCATCCCGTATCAGTTCCTGGTCAAAGAGGGTCACCGTAGTTTCAATGGGCTGTCGGTTGGGCGGAGGTGTATTGATCACGGATAAATCCCGGGAGCCCATTAGTGAAAACTGCAATGTACGCGGGATAGGAGTGGCCGTCAGCGTCAATGTATCCACGTTTACCTTTAAGGCCCGGAGTTTCTCTTTGGCTGCTACGCCAAATTTTTGTTCTTCATCAATAATTAAAAGGCCAAGGTCTTTAAACTTAATGTCCTTACCCAGCAGTCGGTGAGTTCCGATGAGAATATCCAGCTTGCCTTCCGAAAGCCGCTCCAGCGTGTTGCGCTGTTGCTGGGTGCTTTTAAACCGCGACACATAATCAATGGTAACCGGGAAATCCTTCAGCCGCTCCGTAAACGTTTTATGGTGCTGAGCCGCCAGCACTGTGGTAGGCACGAGCACAGCCACCTGTTTTCCATCTGTTGCAGCTTTGAAGGCAGACCTGATGGCGATCTCCGTTTTCCCAAAACCCACATCCCCGCATACCAGACGATCCATGGGGTGGGGTGCCTCCATGTCGCGTTTTACATCTTCTGTAGATTTTCCCTGATCTGGCGTATCTTCATATATAAAGGATGCTTCCAACTCAGTTTGCAGATAAGTATCCGGCTGAAACGCGAATCCTGTACGCGCCTTTCGTTCTGCATAAAGTTTAATAAGATCGCGGGCAATATCTTTTACTTTCTTCTTCGTCTTATTCTTCAGGTTTTCCCAGGTATTCGTGCCGAGCTTATTGAGCCTGGGCTTTTTACCTTCTTTCCCAATAAACCGCGAGATTTTGTGCAGTGAATGGATATTGACATACAGGAGGTCGTTGTCCTTGTATGAAAGCCTCACGGCCTCATTCATTTTCCCATTCACTTCAATTTTTTCCAGTCCTGAGAAGATTCCCACTCCATGATCAATGTGCGTTACGAAGTCGCCAGGCTTCAGTTCATAGAGCTCTTTCAGGGTCAGTGCCTGCTTTCCTGAAAAAGATTTGTTGTAGCGTGAGCGGTGGTAGCGCGAAAAGATCTGATGTTCAGTAAATACGGCAATGTTGGTGGAAGAATCTATGAATCCTTCTGACAGGCTTTTATAGATAGGAGTGAACTCAACATCTTTCTCCAGATCCTGGAAAATAGCATAGATACGCTCCACCTGTTTGGCAGATTCGGAAAAGATCAGGTTCCGGAAGCGTTTTGCGCTATTGGCTGAGAGCGATTCTGCCAGCAGGTCAAAATTTCGATTGAAAGGAGGCTGTGGAGTAATGTTGAATTCATACGTTTTCCCGGCCTTAAAGTGGGATTTAGCTGACATTTCAACTATCCTGAATTCCTGCAGTTTTTTCCGGAATGTTTTTTCTTCGATTAAAAATTCATCAGCAGCCACGGGAATGATCTCTGGATTAGCATTAAAAACTTCTTGTGCCGATGCCACAATCTTCTTCAGCAGGCTAAGACAATAGGAAAGGTCAGCGCTCCACAGGACTGTATTTTTATCTATAAATTCAAGCAGGCTTACCCGGAGAAGTATGTTCTGATTTTCATCCAGATTGGGTACAATGCTGATAGAGCTCATGTTCCGCATAGAAAGCTGGGAGTCAAGATCGAAAGCCCGGATGGATTCGATCTTGTCTTCATATAGTTCGATGCGGTAGGGCAATTCGTAAGCGTAGGAAAATATGTCAATGATACCTCCGCGAATAGAGAAAGTGCCCGGTTCATATACGAAATCCGTGCGTTCAAAATCGGAATCCACGAGAAAGTCAATCGCAAAATCCACATCCAGATCGTCTCCTACCTTCAGATCGAAAGTATTCTGCTGAAGATCCTCTCTTGAAGCGATTTTCTCGCACAGGGCTTCGGGATATGTTACGAGGTGGAGTGGCCTTTTGCTTCGTTTGAGCCGGTCAATAACCTCTGTACGCTCCATGATGGCCGTATTGCTGATCCTGTCATAACTGCCCTCTTTTTTAAAAGGAGATGGGAAAAAGAGCACCTGTTTCGGTTCCTGAAACGTTGCAAGGTCATCTGCAAAATAAGAAGCCTCCTCTCTGGAAGGCAGGATATAAAGATGAAAGAGGTCAGCAGATTCAAATACAGAAGCGGCCACGAGGCTTTTGGAAGAACCAACCAATCCTTTAAGATGAAGATTCACCTTTGAAGACAGTGACAGGGAAGCACAAATCTCTTCTATTTGCGGCTGCTGCCGGTATCGTTGAATGAGCTCTTTATGGTTCAAGTTTTGCCAACCGTGGATTTTTTGAAAAAGACCATTTGCGGTCGGCAAAACTACCTTTTTCATTCATTATGTTCTGAGTGGCCCACCGGCCAAAATTCAGGATTCAGGTGTGTCAAAATTATCTTTCAGGTAAATTTTAACATCACCAATATTTTATAGTAGAAATTTTACTTTTGCGGCAAAATTAAAGGATGTATTTATGTATTGGACTTTAGAACTGGCTCAACATCTTGATGACGCCCCCTGGCCAGCTACTAAAGATGAGCTCATTGATTACGCCATTCGTTCAGGGGCGCCTCTTGAACTCATTGAAAACCTGCAGGAACTGGAGGATGATGGCGAGCCTTACGAGGCAATCGAAGAAATCTGGCCGGATTATCCTACCCACGATGAATACTTCTTCAATGAAGACGAGCTTTAGGGCCAGCCTCTCATCAGGACTATTATATGCATGACTAAGAAATACCGGAGACGCCTCCGGTATTTTTATGAATGAGGTTTTTTCCTGTTCTCCATTCAACTCTATCGCTGGAATATGTTTGGGAAACATGGTATACTTCAGAATATTTTATAGATGAAAACACAACTTTTTTCCTTTTCCATGAACAATTATAGCTTCTGTAAGATTTATTAACTTTGCAAAGCCTTAGATGCAATTTATCGGTAATTATCAGCATCTTTAAGCTTCATAAGGATTATTGATCTAAGGCCTGTTCAAAATACTTCTCCTCCTCTGTAAATAGTGTTTTTGATAGAACAGTACGTTAATCATGTAAGAAGTGGACATAATAATATCTTTTTTATCATTATGTGAAATTTATAATATATTTTAATACCTTTGCTCTCACAATCTACAAAAACCTATTGAATGACATGAAAAATATATTTTTGAGGAAAAACGGTTAGTTCACTTTTTAACAATCAAAGCTATGGGAGTAGTATTTACAACGGAAGAGGATCGCTTTGTGGCCAATGCACTGGAAATGGACATTGCGGCTGAACAAGGCATTGAGAAACAGATAGCTTTTGACTCTGATTCGGAAATCGTAGATTACATATCTGCTCATGTGGATACTGATTCACCATACACCTGTGTTCTCAAGACCAGAACCGCTTTCAATATCCGGAATCTACCCCAGGCCTACTACCAGAATATAGTCAACCTTAAACGTATCAATGACATAAGTGACATTAACCATTTCTTTGAGACGGTTAATGAAAAGCTCTCTACCGGTGGCCGCTTCATTTGTTGTGCAGAAACATATTCACTCAGGAAGCAACGGATTTTGGATAAGTTTCACACCACGTATGCGCGTCTCTATTATAGCTGCGATTTTGTATTCAAAAGGATATGTCCAAAGCTTAGTTTTACCCGTAGCCTTTACTTTAAAATGACGGCTGGACGGAACCAGGTCATTTCGAATACAGAAACGCTAGGCCGGTTATATAAAAATGGTTTTAAGATTGTTGATCAGCGCATTATTGGATATAAAAAGTATTATGTAGTAGAGAAGGTAAAGGAACCTACTTTCGATAAGAATGCCTCTTATGGTCCTATTTTCAAGATGAAACGAATAGGCAAGAACGGGAAGCCGATCCTGGTTTATAAACTGCGGACCATGTATGCCTATTCCGAATATTTGCAGGAATACATTTATCAGATGAATAACCTCGACAAAGGAGGGAAATTCAAAGAGGACTTCAGGGTTTCTGCTGCCGGCAAGGTGCTGCGGAAGTTTTGGCTGGATGAACTGCCAATGGTATGGAATCTATTGAAGGGAGAGATGAAATTGGTAGGTGTAAGGCCGCTGAGCAGTCATTACCTCAGCCTTTACAGCCCGGAACTGCAGGAAGAAAGGCTGAAATTTAAACCCGGCCTGATTCCTCCGTTCTATGTAGACATGCCTGAAACGCTGGAAGAAATACAGCAATCTGAATTGAGATATTTAAGAGCCTATCAAAAAAATCCGATACTGACGGACATAAAATATTTTTGGAAGGCTATTTATAATATAGTTGCCAGGCAGGCACGCAGCAAGTAGCTATGCTAAGTTTGGCTTAGCAGTTCATTCCCCACCCCACCTATAAAGTTTATATTGAGCGTTGTGTTCCTTATTCCTAATCTGCTAAAAATAGATTGGCTATTTTAGCAATGAAGGAAGATAGGCTTGGAAAACCATTGTTGGAATGTTTAAACTATTTTTGCAGGTTCAAAAAAAAACGGGAAAGATTTTTTTTCACAGCATCCGGATGGTCTGATTATCGGGAAAGGACTCTAGATCATCCGACAGTATTTTTGGGAAAATTATGGAAATTAAGCACTTCAGGATCATCCTGCTCCTTCTAATAGCAGGTTCATTTCTTATGTCTGGTTGCGTCTCCAACAGGAAGATTGTTTATCTCCAGGCAAAAGGCGATGAAAAAGGGAAGACCACTTATGTAAATCCCCATCAGCAGAACTCATACATTATCCGGGCAAATGATATGTTGTTCGTTCAGCTATCCTCTCTTTACGAGGAGACGAATGATATATTAAAGAGAGTCTATCAAAACCGGACGGGTACGGGAGTTGCCTTTAGCGATGCACAGTTTTACATGAATGGCTATACGGTGGACCGGGAAGGTTATATAGAGCTGCCGCTTTTTGGGAAATATTTTGTGGATGGCAAAAGTGTGGAGGAACTGGAAAAAGAACTTCAGGATTCGATTTCGCAGCAATATAAAGGAGCTTTTGTAACCGTAAGAATACCCGGAACCAGGGTAACCATTTTGGGAGAGGTAAGGCTGCCGGGGCAATATACTTTTTTTAAGGAGCAGGTTTCAATCTTCGATGCAATTGCTGAAACGGGGGATTTGCTGGAGACAGCCAGGAGAAAAAAGGTAAAGCTTTTGCGAACAACGGGAGATACCATTACTGTTCATACTTTGGACCTTACCAAGCGGGAATTCCTTTCCTCGGAGTTTTTTTACATCAGAGCAGACGATATAATTTATGTGGAGCCTATGACCATTACGCGAATAATCGGTTCAAGAACATCAGGGTTTACGATCGCCCTCACCGTCCTCTCCTTTACTACTCCCATTTTGCTCTTTTATAACATTCTTAATAATAATTGATTCTGATGCAAAACAGGAATTTTCAGGAGACTAAGAATACAGATACGCAGGATATCAAGTATTTCATTACCAGGATTATAAAGCGGTGGAAGATAATTATCCCATGCATAATCGCAGCCCTGGTGCTGGTGTATTTTATAAACAAGGACATCACTCCGGTATACCAACTGTCCACCACCATTCTGGTGAATAACGTAAGTACTCCGGAAGACATTCTGGAGATGGAGCTTCCCGGCAATAAAATGTCATCTATTGATAACGAAATGGAGATCGTCAAGTCCAGGCTATTGATAGAGCAAACGGTCAGAAGCCTGGGATTGGAGATTACCTATTTTGCTGATCATGGATCAAAGAAGCTGGAATTGTATAGCAGTCTGCCCTTTATAGTTGACTATGATACGAGCCACGTTCAACTGCTGGGTTCGCCAATCCAAATACATTTCCAAAGCGAGGACCAATTCCGGCTGGAGATAAAATCCGAAGATATCAAGACGATAGACTACAGGACTGATGAAACCGAGAAGATACTCCGCGAGTATAAATTCTCTAACACCTTCCGTCTTGGCGACTGGATTGAAACGGACTATTTTCGCTTCAGGCTGTTGTTGCCGGCTGAAGAAAGCGGGAAAAGGTTAAAAGGAGAAAATTATTACTTTACTTTTAACAATATTAATCAGCTTGTTTCCAGTTACCGTTCTGCACTGAAAATAGAAACAAACGCTTCAATCATGGAGCTTTACCTGCCGGGTACCAACAAATCCAAAGTTGCAGACTTCCTTAATTCATTGGCACAGAAATATATCGAATTTGATTTGCATGAAAAAAATGCAATTGGCAGGAATGCGTTGGATTTTATTGATAGCGAGTTGGTAGGTATGAAAGATAGTTTAGAGGAAGCGGAAACGAATTTCGCGGAATTCCGGTCTACAAAGCGGGTGATAGATCTGGGAGTTGAATCCAGCAACCTGATTCAGCAGTTATTGAATATGGAGAATGAAAGGGCCACGGCTGAACTCACCAATCGGTATCTCTTATACCTTCAGAACTATCTGCGTACCCATGATAATTATGCTGATATTGTTTCTCCTTCCATGGTGGGAGTCAATGAAACGCAGATAATGGATATTCTTCAGAAACTGCGTGACCAGAGCAGCGAGGCATCATCCTACAGCTCTATTATCGGAAAGAAAACCGATGAGGTGCTGCAAAAGAAAAAGGATGAAATGCAGTATACCAAGCGGGTGCTGGAGGAGAATGTAAAAAATGCCTTGAGTTCCAATGAGATCACAATTTCGCAGCTATCAAGGCGTATTGGGCAGTTGGAAGGTCAACTGCGCAACGTGCCTAAGAATGAGCAGGAATATATTGACCTGAAAAGGAAATTTGAGTTAAATGATAAATTGGTGAGCTTTCTTAGCGAGAAACGCGCTGAAACCGGAATAACGATAGCTTCCAATTCTTCTAACCACCGGATACTGGACAAAGCCAAGGATTTTGGGCAGCCTCCTCTTGCTACAAACAAATCCCTGAACTATGTAATAGGCCTCATCGCAGGATTGCTCATTCCGGTGATTGGCGTGGTGCTGTTTGATGTAATGGATAATAAAGTGAGAACCCTGGATCAGGTAACTGAAGGTACCACCATTCCTATTTTGGGTACAGTGCCTTCGAGCCATGGAGAGCCTTCGCTGCTTGTAAAGCCCAGACCCCAGTCAGTGATGGCGGAGGCATTCCGGTTTGTAAAGACCAATCTCCAGTACTTTATCAGGAATATTGAAAGTCCTGTGATCATGGTAACATCTGCAAGCTTCAGCGAAGGCAAAACCTTCTGCTCCGGCAGCCTGGCAAATATTCTTGCCCTGGGGAATCAAAAGGTGGCGCTCATTGAAACAGACCTGAGAAAACCCCGCATGGTGATGGACTTGAAGATAACCGCTGAAAAGGGCTTAAGCGATTATTTGAGCTACCGTGCTGATCTTGATGATATTTTAACCACTACCCATGATCCTAACCTGGATCTGGTTGTGGCGGGTCCTGTTCCTCCCAACCCGGCTGAACTGCTCGGCAGCAAGAGATTTGATGAATTGGTGAGCAAACTGAAAGAACGATATGATTATATCGTTCTGGATTCGTCTCCCCTTGGACTTGTGGCAGATTCACCGATGGTGGCCAAGAATGCTGATATTATGATCTATATGATCCGGCAGAACGTAACTAAAGTACAGTCTATGGCAGTGATCAATGAATATTTCGCAAGAGGAGAACTGAAGAATATTGGCATTCTTGTAAATGATTTGACCTCTGGCTCAAACCTGAACTATGGCTACGGTTACGGATATGGAAATTCCTCAGAGAAGAAGGAACGGAGGAAGGGTTTAAAACTATTCTCGCGCAAGGCAAAAGCTAAAGCCTGATGGTCACCTCCGGCAACTTTTCTAAAAGGCCTCTGAAAAAACAGTGTTCCACTCGCTAATTTAGTCTGTCCCATCACGTGAAGTTTGTAGCCAAGAAGTTCTCTCCTGCCAGGCTATTTGATAAGCAATCAAAAATACTCATCAAGAACAGTTCATGGGTTTTGATGGCTAACCTCTTCAGGACGGGGCTGGTATTTCTTCGGTCTATTGTGGTGGCAAGAGGATTGGGAGCAGAGCTATATGGTACGTATGCTATTGTAGTAGCATTTGTAGAGACGGTTCAGCAGTTCTTCAACTTTAACGTGCCGACCAGCCTGATAAAGTTCGGAGCAGCATTCCGTACCCGGAACCGCACCGATCAACTGGTGGCGCTTCTCAAAGCCGGTGCGTTTGTTTCCCTCATTTCTGCGGTTGCCAGCGTTTTTATCATCGCGATCCTGATCACCTTTTCTTATGATACCTTTATTGAGCAGGATGGCCTTTATTGGTTTATCGTCTTTTATGCAATGGTAGCCTGTGTTTTCCTTTTTGATAATCTTAGCACAGCCCTTCTCAGGATTTTCGATAAATTTAAATTTAACTCCCTCGTTCAAATTGTGATGGCGGTGGTGGAATTCAGCATTATTGCGTTCACCATCTACCTGTACCCCCGAAATCTCACCTATTTTTTTGTAGCTGTAATCGCGGCTAAGCTGCTCAACAGTCTTATCATCAATGGGATGGCTATGTGGGAGTTGCGTGCAGAACTGTTGCCCTATGCAAAAAGCAAAATGGCCCTAATCAGTGCCGAACGAAAGGAAATGACACAGTTTACCTTTGGGAATTCTGTAGGGCAATCCGTCATCACCATCATGAACAAAGGCGATGTGCTTCTGCTGGCGGCTTTGGCCGGACCCGCTGCAGTTGGTCTCTATGCCGTAGCGAAGAAGCTGGCATTTTCCATCCTCATCATTACCGATCCGCTTAAATACACCATCTTCCCACAACTCAGCTCCTTAATCTCGAAAGGGAAATACAGAGACATAAAGAAGATGCTTTTCCGTATCACGGGCGTATCCTTGCTGCCCTCGCTTGTATTTTTGGTGGGCATGTTCTATTTAAATGAATGGATCATCACGCTGTTTTATGGAGATGAATATGCCGGAGCTTCAGCCTCTTTCTTTTATCTTTTTATGGCAGCTACGATGGCTTCCGTTTTCTTCTGGAATCTCTCAATGATCCAGAGCCTCGGCATTATTAAGTTCAGGTTTTATGTCTATGCGGTGGCCATTGCTGCCGGAGGCGGACTGGCATGGTATCTCATCCCGGCAATGGGTGCCGAAGGTGCTGCCATTGGGCATCTTGTTCTTAAAATGATAATTATTATTGCATTCACCGGCCTTACCTATAAACGATTAAACAGCCTGCAATCTGAAATTGGTAATGAACTGAAATAACTAAGAATGAAATTACTTTACTACACGCAATACGACATTTTACGCCCCCGCACCAATCAGATCGGGGATATGCGAATTTGTGAAGGATTTGCAGAAAATGGCGTAGACGTAGAACTGATCGTCCCCTATGTTTACCGGAAAGACAATGTGAAAAAGGAAGAGGTATTTGATATGTATGGCGTAAAAACCAAATTCAAGATCACTTATCTCAATACCAATTTTAAGGATATTGTGGCAGGAGCAAAGCATTTTGCAATTATCAATATGCTGAACTCCCGGCATTTTATGAAAGCACTGGCAGCCGGCCGCAACAGTGATGAATGCGTGATGGTAATGTCCAGGAATTCTTCGTTGCTCATTCCGCACTTGCTCATCCGGAAACTGTATCCTAAGCGGGCCCGGAAGTTTACCATAATTCATTGGGCACATGAAATAAAGATGATAGGCCGGTTTACCTGGGTATACCGGAATGCAGATGCAATAATCGGCACCAACTCTACCATCACCGAGCACCTGGAGAAATACCTTGATCTTGACCCTGCCCGGATGGAAGTTTCCCTGAATCCAATTACTGAGCACCAGTTGAAAACAAGAGTATCCAAAGCAGTGGCGCGCAAACATATTGGATACACCGGTAAAAAACCGCTGGTGGTGTATACCGGCAAGCTCTTTAAAACACAGCGGGAAGCACATTTTATCCTTGATGCCGCTGCAAGGCTTCCGCAATACCAGTTCCTACTGACGGGGGGCAAGCCGGATGTGGTAGCGTATTACGAAAAGTGGTGCAGGGAAAGAAAGGTGGAGAACGTTACTTTAACGGGCTACATCGTAGACTATACTGAAGTCATTTATTACCAGACCGCTGCCGATGCATTGATTTCATATTACACTAAAGACGACCATTTTGTGGAATATAATTTTCCCAATAAAGTATGCGAATACATGCTCGCAGGCAATCCTATTATCACTCCCGAATATCCTGCAACCAGGGACGTTCTGAACGAGCAGAATGCGATATTCGTAAATCCTGAAGACCTGGAATCATTGATCTCCGGAATTCAAAAGGCGATTGAGAATAAGGAAGAAGGAGAGAGAATTGGAAAAAAAGGATTGGAAGATGTGAAAGAGATCACCTTTAAAAAGCGGGCATTGGTGATGAAGAACTTTATGCAGCGCATTGGCAACTGTTAATAATGAAAATATAACCGGAAAGGAAATGAGATATTACTGTTGTGGCATGATCAGGTCGGGCTCTACCTGGCAATATAATATCGTGGGAGAGTTGCTGGAATCCAGAAATCGGGGAATGCGTTCAGGATTTACCGGTGTCGGAAAGCTGGCGGAGCTAATTGATTCAGGGGACGAGGTGATCGTAAAAATGCACGAAGCGCTGCCGGCTGCAACTGAAGACGTAATGGCTGGCACCGGCAAAGCCATTTACAGCCATCGCGATTTACGGGATGTGGCAGCCTCCCTCATGGTGAGAAATCAGAAAAGGCTGGACTGGGTAATTGAGAATGGCCATCTGGAGAAGGCCTGGAACAACTACCGGAAATGGACCTCCATCCCCGGCATTCTGATCCAGGATTATGAATTGATCATTATGCATCCGCATCGCGCTATCACGGAAATTTCGCAATTTCTGCACCTGGATGTAATGGAAGAGGAAGTGAAGCGCCTAGCCCTCAAATACAGTTTGAAGAATCAGAAAGAGGAGTTGGAAAAGCTCAAAGGAAATGTGGTCACTTTTAATTTGCTCCGCTCCATTCGCACCAAAGTGGGCAGCCTGCTGCATTCCACTATTGGCAAAGAAACCACGAAGAAGATCACTCCATTCTTTGGCCGGGTAGGAACAGAAAAGATACATGAAAAAACTTTGCTCCATAGCGATCATATTCATAAGGGCGAGATAGGATCCTGGGAGGAAGTGCTCACCCCGCGTGAGAAGGAAGTGATAGCAGGATATCTGACAGACCTGAGAGCCGTGAATTCCCCGGAATGATGGAGGCGGCTACAAGAAAAAAGCTTCAGAAGTATATTAATCTGCAGCCTTCTTCCCCAATAGAAATGGCTGCTGCAGTGGTCAATCCGCACTTGTACTTCAGGATTGCCGCGAGAGCAATATCCTCATTGTTCAGAACAAATCATCCTCCCGCTCTGCAAGGCCATTCAATCCCAAAATCAATTGATATTTATAAAGGGGAAAATCCTTTTGTTCTTGAAATGATGGATTTCCTGCTGATGCATTTACAGGGTGAGCTGGCCGGAGCGTATGTTCACGGAAGCCTGGGCACTAGCGAGGAAATAGCCTACAGTGATTTTGATGCGTTGGTGATACTTAAAGATTCCGTGGTGTCCGATCCTGCGAAACTGGCAAAAGTTGCGTCCCGGCTGCATCGCGCCCGGTACATCATGCAGCGGTTCGATCCGCTTCAGCACCACGGATGGTTTGTGCTCACAGAGAGCGACTTGCAGCATTATCCGCAAACTTATTTTCCGCATCAGTTATTTGATAATGCCAAATCATTGCTTACAGACCAGGGTTTGCACTTGAAATTATATTTAAATAAAGAAGCAGATTATATTACGCCCTTAAAAAACCTGGCAGGCAGCATCATAAACAAGCTGGAAAAGCGGGATTATCCGCAGACGATGTATCAATTAAAAGGGTTGACCAGTGAATTTATGCTTTTGCCCGCTTTATATGTCCAGGCCGAAACCGGTAATGGAATTTATAAACGAGAGAGTTTTAGCGAGGCAAAAAAGGATTTTACAAAGGATGAATGGTTCATAATGGATGAGGTGAGCCGCATTCGAAAAGACTGGCACTACGAAATGAGCAAAAAGGAGCGGAAGGAAATGATGAGCCTCAATCCGCTGATGGTGCGAAGAAAGAAGCAATCCGGCCCCGGAATTCCGCCTGACCTGTCAGCCCGCTTATCGTCTGAATTTTATGACAATCTAAAATCGTTTTGTTATCTAATGCTGAAGAAGATGCCATGAGATATAAAATCATAAATCAACCCAGGGAATGCTCACTGCAGGATTATCATGAAGTAATAGATGAGATTGGGGCATTGCTGCAAAAGCAGGAAGGAATACTGTCGGTTTACCAGATTGGAGGAATGACAACACCGGGCATCTCAGACCTTGATATAATTGCCGTGTTTAAAGATGATGTGCGATCCGGCCTCAATCCCGTGAAAAAGCTCGGAGAAAAGGGGCAGTACCTCTTTACGCACGCCTGCTTCGGTATTTCAGAATCGCATCTCCGCGAATCGCAACAGTACACATTTTATCATAATTATAAGTTGCTGTGGGGAAAGGAAAGCTTTAAACCGGCCAGGATGAAACCTGCTGAGGAAACAGAACTAAAGGAGCAAATCGCCCTGGAATTTCTGCTGGCCAACCTGATTTCCCGTACCACGGAGCACCACTATGGCATTCTGAATCTCCGATCTCTTTTTCTCAGCGTAAAAGCCATTCTGTTCGACCTGGAATTTTTGGGGACTTCCTCCGGTCCTTTGCATGAAATGGTGAATCAACTCATAAGCTACCGGAATCGGTGGTTTAGCGGGAAAGTCACCAACGAAATGGTAGGGGAGTGGTTTCAGGATTTTCATCAGGAGCTTGAGCATTACTGTGTACGGGCTTTCGAGAAATTCCAGATGTACCTGCCGGTGCGCGAAATGCAATATTCAAAGCATGCCCGTTTGTATAAACGTGCAGAACTGAAGATAGAAAGGCGGGGCGTGATGATCCCTCCATTCATTACTGCGCTGGGCGGAAGGAAGCTTTACCGGCTCAATAACCGGCTGAACAATTTCCGCTTCGGAGTTCCCTATGCTACCTCCACATCTTCTGATCTGCTCAAAAGGCGGTTTGTATTTTTTGATAAAATGTATAATTACAACCAAAAACACCTGCCCCACTACCTGGCCCTTGCCGGCATATTTGGCGGAAGAATAAAGGCTGAATAAAAACCTGAATTTTCAGGAGTGTTAAATGTCACAAATAAAAATGAGGGTTTCCAAAGCCACAAGGAATATGTTCAGAAGGAACAACAATTACGGGGTTTCATAACTTTCATTATGATCTACCTTATAGTACGGAATAACCATAGTATCTTTTACTAAAGCCAAACCGTACATTTCTTCAAGATCGCTTTGGATACTTGAAATGGAATTGACCCTTATTTTAAATGAATATACTTCATTATCAATTACATCTGACAAAATAAGTTGGGATACTATTGAATTTAATTCATTAGTCAAGGTGGATAATGTACTGCCGGGCATCGTTAAATTATTGCCTTTTTGGATATATCCTTGAATTGTTTGGTCAGGGGCAAGAGCGTTATTTAACTTAGCAGTATCGGCTATAATCAGCTTAAATACTTCTGTAGTTCTATAACTGGTATCTATATCAAGGTCATAAGTTTCTATGATTTGTTGTAATAGCCATTTCTTGTCCCACGGGACAGAAGAATCTTTGCTATAATAATGAATTTCAAGAAATTTAATGGGCACGGCATTATTTATTACGATAAAATTCTTCTTTGTTTCTAATAAAATTGATAATACGGATTGGAGGCTATGCGCCCATACATCGAAGGTATTCCCGGTAATTTTTCTTCTGCTATAATTCGCACACTGAACATTGCCGTCAGCATCAATCTTTGTGGGATTTTCATAAATCTCAAGATTCCAGATTTCAGTTGTTTTGTTTAAGACCATTACGCCCGTATTGGTCTGCTTAACATCATTACACGAATTTATAACAAAGAGCAAAACTAAAACTGAAAGTCCACAGAGCTTCATACAGTTATAATACGGGGTGAGATCTATTTGGCTATCATAAAAATATTGAATTATTACATAATTGCCGGCCGAATATGTTTACAAAGATAAAGGGGTTACCACCTATTCGTCAAGTAGTTTCATGATTTTGATTGATTAATAAGATGTGCACAAATAAGAGGAAAGAAGGATGGTTTTGTTACAACATTGACAAAAAGCTTCCTGACTTCGTGAGCCACTTCAGCAGCCTTGGCAAAGACCTGTTTCAGCCCCTTCCCAACCTGCATCCAAAACGCCCCTCTGATCCCGGGCAACAAGCTGTCAACCTAAATTCCCGGAAGAGCCCGGTTCAACTGACTTCAGCAACTCTTCCTGATTTTCAGTGCGGTTCAGTTCCCGGATCCGGCCCCGGCCAAACACATAGCGCAGCCTTATAAACAGGAGGGCAAAAATGACAATGAGGAGGGGTCTGTCATTCCTGCGAAGGCAGGAATCTCCTGCACTGGGAGTAAGCTTTCACTGATAGCTGGGGCCTGGTACATTGTAAATATTGGCTACTCCTCCAATCTGTTCATCTCACGGATACTGTTTCGCACGATAACGTAGCATAGTCTGATGAAGAGGACTATGAAGATGGCGAGAAGAGCACTTGCTATGTCCATTGTGCACCGATTTAATGAGATAGCGAAAGTAGCTGGCCGCGGAGCTTAAAATACGGGAGCTGTTGCCGCAACCTTACATCTGAATTATCTGGCCGCTATTCAGTGCCAAAGGAATTAATCGGCTGACAGACTTTTGTAGCGGTATTTACCTGAAGAGGTTAGCATTAAATACGTAGGCAGAATGTCGAAGAAAAAACCGCAAGAAATTTTGACACCTTGCCTGTGTCAAAATGCAGATTATCAAAAGAATAATCCTTCGTTACATCAGAAAATTTAAATTTTATTAAACAAAGCATCCGAAAATATACTTATATATGCACGTACGTAATAACACACAAATACAGGTACGTAGTTTTAGTAGGCGTTCAAATTTTTAAAACACAAAGTCATGAAATACTTCATCCACACACTCGCCCTGTTCCTTATTGTATCGGTCCCTGCTTTTTCCCAGGTAAATCTTGGTGCTAAAGGCGGATTAAATTTATCGAACCTCTCCCTGAATGATTTTTCGCAAAACATGAGGCCCGGATTCCATGCAGGATTGTACTTCAATATTCCCGTATACGGTAGCGGGTCAATCCAGCCGGAAGTGATGTATTCAATGAAAGGAGCGAGATTTACCTCAGAGGGCAAGAATATTAACGCCCGGCTCGATTATCTCGATATTCCGCTATTGGTAATATTCGATGTGAGTCCCCGGCTCGATTTCCATTTTGGGCCGCAGTTCTCTTACCTGGCGCATGTTAATTACCGGTGCGAGGACAGAGAAACTTCTGAGACCTGGGAGTTGAATGACCAAAGCAATTTCAGCAGTGTGGATATCGGTCTTGCATTAGGATTTGAATATAATTTCAATACTTTCAATTTAGGCCTTCGCTACAGCAGTGGGTTTAATTCTATTGAAAATGATGATATGGCGGTTATAAATGGAAATGAAATGATTCGCACCGGTGCGAATAACTCGGTCCTGCAGCTTTACCTGGCAGTGCCTATTAATGAATAGATTACAGCACAAAAAAAGGGGAAATTGACGTTAAGAGCCGTCTTGCAGCATTGTGTTGCAAGGCGGTTTTTTTATGGCCACATGTTTTTTAGCGATGCCCGCCCTGCCCCGTAACGTAGGAAATAAATCATACGCTTACGGAGCAGGGCATTCAGGAGGATCGTAAGGTGGAAATCCGGATAGCAGTGGGATTAGATTTTCACGGAACAGTGCAGCTTGTCAGCCGGAATTATTCTTATTGGTCTTCTACCCGCTCTTTCGGAAAGCTGAGGGTAAATGTGGTGAACTCGCCTACTTTGCTGTCAACCCGTATATCTGCGCCATATAGTTCCAAAACTTTTTTTACGACCGGAAGGCCAACGCCCGTTGAGATATCCTCGTTATCATTACTCAATGTTTGAAATAATGCAAAGATCTTGGTGAAATATTTCTGCTCAATCCCTGTCCCGTTGTCAGTAATGCTAATTGCAGGCTGGTTTTCTGTTATTCTGTACGCGATGCGGATGATGCCTTTCCTTTTATCCATGAACTTCACTGAATTCGCGATGAGATGGTGGAAAATGAGCCTTACGTGCTTTTGCAGCATATTGATACTAGGCAGCTTGTTTTCCAGTTTTACCTCAATATGCCCGGGAATTTTCATTGCTTTTATTTCCTCCTGAATAATGTCATTCAGATCCTGCAATTCAGCATCTTCAAGATTGGCCTTGTCCAGTGTGGAATAAAGCAGGATATCATCAAGGAGTTTATATAAATACGTGGTGCGGCTGATGATGAGATCCAGTTTGGCCTGTCCCTCTTCATCAAATTTATCCCGGTAATCATGGGCAAGCCAGTGCGTGAGCGAATTGATGCCGCGCAGGGGTGTTTTCAGGTCGTGAGCAATGGTATGGGCGTACCGGTCAAGTTGGGCATTGGCTCGCTGCAGGTGCTCCACCAGTTCTTCGCGGTGTTTCTGAACTTCTCTCTGCTCTGCAACGTCCCGGCCATTGCTGTACCACTGCCCGTCCTTGTAGCGCGAATTCCAGTTGATGCATTTATGGGAGCCGTCCTTTCCCACCATTTCGGCATCGTAGTTCAATGTTATTTTGTTGTCGGCACTTGCGGGATTCAACAGGTCCCGGATTTCGGGGGCTTTTTCCTGCACGAGGTAAATGAGGAAATTGGTGCCTTTCACTTCTTCCGTACTATACCCTAAATAGTTTTTCCAGCAAGGGTTCACTTCCTCAATGGTGAGGTCATCACTGTTCAGAATGCACATTATATCTGCAGAATTTTGAACCAGCATAGAAAGCTTTTCCATCCTCCTATTCTGCTCTTCCAGTACCTTTTGCTGCCGGAAGATCTTGATGAAAGCAGAAACTTTAGCGGCTGTGATCTCCGGGTCTATAGGTTTGAAGAGATAATCTACCGCGCCTGATTCATAGCCGCGCTTCACATACTTCTCTTCTTTATTAATGGCAGTGACGAAGATGATGGGAATATTGCGCGTACGGTTATTACCCTTGAGCAGTTCAGCCACCTCAAAGCCGCTCATTTCGGGCATCTGCACGTCCAGCAGGATGAGGGCAACATCTTCCTGCAGCGCCATCTTCAGCGCCAGCCGGCCCGATCCCGCTTTGAGAATAGTTCTGTTATCGGCTGCAAGCAATTCTTCAAGTGCATATAAATTCTTAGGCTTATCATCTACCAAAAGTATTTTTACACTTTCCTCTTCGTGTCTATCCTTCACCATTCACTTAATCAATAAAAGGTAATCCAAAATTTGGCTGACGGTATAAATACGATCAGGATCTGCGGCTGCAATTCCGGCCAGGGGCATTTCGGGAGCATCAGCTTCAGCGGGGTCTTGTACAATGATGGTTCCGCTAAGGTCTTGTACCATTTTCAGTCCGGCACTGCCATCATGATTTGCCCCTGAAAGCAGAATGGCCACCAGATCCTGCCCCAGGGCTTCCGCTGCCGACTCGAATAAAGCGTCAATACTGGGGCGGCTGTAGTTCAGCTTTTCAGAAATATCCAAAGCCATGTGGCGGTCTTTCCCAATGAGCAAATGATAATTGGCCGGAGCAAAATAAGCGGTGCCAGGCAATGGCTTTTCTTTGTCTTCAGCTTCTTTTACTGAAATCCTGGTCTCGTGATGTAGCAGTTCAGTGAGCTCATTGCGACCCGACTTGGTGCGATGCTGCACCGCCACCACCGGCCAGGGATAGTCTGCAGGCAATCCCCCCAGAATTTTCCTGAAAATATCGAATCCGCCTAATGAGGCTCCTATGACTATTATTTTCTCCACTCTTCCGTGTTACAATTTCAAATTTTTATAATATTCTCCTGAAAATTCTTTCCTCCTGAACTACCGGCTCAAAATTTTGAAAGTAAGCAGAAAGGGTAAGCGATTCTTTGGATCCCAAACCCAATAAACCGTATACGGGCAGGCTATTTAAAAATAGCTTCATCACCCTGTTCTGTAGTTTTTTATTGAAATAAATGAGAACGTTGCGACAGATTATGAAGTTGAATTCATTGAATGACTGATCGCTTACCAGATTGTGGGCCGAGAAAATGATCTTATCGCGGAGGAACCGGTGGAATAATGCCCCTGAATACTGGCCTTTATAATAGTCCTTCAAATCACTTTCCCCACCGGATTCCTTGTAATTTTGATTGTACTCATCCATGTACCGGAGCGGAAAAATGCCGGAGCGGCCCTGCTCCAGTGATTTTTGATTGATGTCTGTGCCATAAATCACGGTTCTCTCCAGCAGGTTGGCCTCATGCAGAAGGATGGCAAGTGAGTAAACCTCCTCGCCTGTGGAACAGCCGGCATGCCATATTTTGAGCGATGGATAGGTGGCCAGTTTCGGAATGACGATCTTTTTCACAGCCTGATAAAATGTAGGGTCGCGGTACATCTCTGTAACGTTTACCGTCAGTTCTTCCACAAATAGCTCAAAGAAGAACTCGTTTTCGAGCAGCCGCTTTTCCAATTCCCCAATCGTGCTGATCTGTTTTTGCACCATAAACCTCCGGATGCGCCTGGAAAGAGAAGCCCGCGAATAGTCCCAGAAGTCATAACCATAGTGGGTTATAACTTCCTGAAGCAGGTGATCAATTTTATCATCATTCAATAGCATGAGTGCAGGAGTTTCCAATATTCATTTCCCTGTTTTAGTAGTTATATTAATAGGTACAACAGGAAAAGTGTTTGAATTGGAACATTAACTATTGATATAGCAAAACCCGCATTAATCCTATGAGTTTTTCCTTGTCCACGGGCTTGGCAAGATAATCCGAGGCTCCTGCCTCAATGCATTTTTCGCGATCACCCCGCATGGCTTTGGCCGTGAGGGCAATGATGGGCAACCTGGCAAATTCTTCCTGTTCCCTGATTTTTCGCATAGCCTCATATCCATCCATCACCGGCATCATAATGTCCATCAGAACAATGTCAATGTCCATTTCGCGGTGCAGAAGGTCAATCGCTTCTTTCCCATTCTCTGCGGTAAAAACGATCATTCCTTCTTCTTCCAACACGTTGTGAAGCGCGTATACATTCCGGATGTCATCATCAGCCAGCACCACTTTTTTATTGGTCAGGGCTTTCTCAGGAATATATGGCTTCAGCTTTTCTGTTTTTTCCTGTGGCAAATCTGCTCCTATATGGTGGAGGAACAGATTTACCTCATCAAGGAGGCGGTCGTAAGAAAAGGCGGTTTTTAAAACGATGGCGCCTGAATGCTTTTTCAATCGCTTTTCCTCTTCACGCGTCAGATTTCTGCCTGAGTAAACGATACATGGCAGGTTCTTAAACTGATCTTTCTTTTTAATTCGCTCCAGAAGGTCGAAGCCGCTAATGTCAGGTAAATTAAGATCCAGCACCACGCAATCTATTTTCTCTTTCGCAAGCACGTCCAGCGCTTCCTCACCACTCAGCGCTGACAAACACCGGCTGCCGTGCCTGCAAATCAGTTCTTCAATGGCTTTGTTATGCACTTCGTTATCCTCTATTATCAATATACTTTTAATTTCTTCATTTAGATTTTCACTAAGGTTTTTAAAGAGTTGCTCAAGCTGATGGGTCGCAACCGGTTTCCTTGCATATCCATCGGCTCCCATGCCCATAATTAACTCCTCCTTGTCCTGGCCGGATAAAACCTGTACAGGAATATTCACAAGTGCGGGATTCGACTTCAGACGATTCAGTACCGTGTAGCCGTCCACTTCGGCAAGGTTCAGATCCAGAATGATCGCTTCCGGCTTGTATTGTTTAGCCAGCCGGAGACCTTCATCTCCCTGGTTTGAGACCAGGGTTTTAAAACTTCGCCCTATCGCAAATTCATGGAGCACTTGCGCAAACTGAGGATCGTTTTCCAAAATCAGGATTACAGGGTCATCCGGCTGAATGTTTCCCCTGCTGTCTTTAAAATTAAAAACGGGATTGTTTTTTACTGTTGGTGCTTCAATTTGTTTTGTCGGAGCGCTTTCATAAGCCGGGACGGGAAGCGGAGCGTTTTCTGGCTGCGCGGCTGCTGCTGCCTCTTCAGTATTTGATGTCTCTTTTTCTGTCAGATCCTGAATAATTTCATCCGGGATCCGGTCCGGGATCATCAGCGTAAAAGTGCTTCCTTTTCCCACTTCGCTTTCAAGGTCTATTTGGCCGCCCAGCAAAGTAGTGATTTCGCGGCTGATGGAGAGCCCCAGGCCGGTTCCGCCATAATTTCGGCTGATGGAAGATTCGGCTTGCTGAAATGCCTGGAATATAGCCTCCCGTTTGTTTTCAGGTATCCCGATCCCGGTATCAGATACCGAAAAAGCGATGACGGCTTTTGCCTCATTCAAATGCCTGCTTCGGTAAGTTTCCTCTTGTGCCTTGCTGATCTGCACTTTAACCTTTCCGCCTTCATGGGTAAACTTCAGAGCATTGCTAATCAAATTGCGCAAAACCTGCAACAGCCGATGTTTATCAGAAAAAACGGATGGAGGCAGATTTTCATCCCTTTCTATGCTGAGGTCAATCTTTCTTTGCTGTGCAACCTGTTCCAGTCCCTGCGTAATGTCCAGTTCGCGGAGGTTAATATCTTCAGGATTTAATTCCACTTTACCTGCTTCTATTTTAGAAATATCAAGTATTTCATTGATGAGCCTGAGCAGGTCATTGCCGGACTGATGGATCATCTGTGCAAATTCCACCTGTTTCTCTGAGAGCGAGTTGTTCTTGTTATCGGTGAGGAGGCGCGCCAGGATGAGGATGCTGTTGAGGGGCGTACGAAGTTCATGGCTCATGTTCGCAAGGAATTCTGATTTATACTTTCCGGTTACTTCGAGTTCGCGTGCTTTCCTGTCAATATCTTTTCTTGCATTTTCCAGCTCGCGATTTTTGCGTTGCATCTCCTCATTCTGCTCTTCAAGCTGCTGCGTTTTTTCCTCAAGCTGCGTATTTTTTTCCTGCAGTTCCTCCTGCTGGGTTTTCATTTCTTCTTCTGATGCGCGGAGACGCTGTGTTTGTCCTTCCAACTCTTCGTTGGTTTGCCGCAGTTCTTCCTGTTGTGTTCTCAGCACTTCTTCTGATTGTTGTAGCATTTCGGCCTTCTGGCGCAATTCCTTATTGGTTTGCCGCAATT
This sequence comes from Bacteroidia bacterium, assembly GCA_040880525.1. Lineage (NCBI taxonomy): Bacteria > Pseudomonadati > Bacteroidota > Bacteroidia > Bacteroidia bacterium. Next base: position 36,586 of record JBBDIG010000042.1, on the reverse strand, counting down.
CTTCCTCTTGTGTACGCAGTTCCTCTGTCTGTTGCTGAGTTTTTCCCAGGAGTGTTTGCAGGCGCTGGTTTGCACTCAGCGTATAAAATGCCACGGAAATTTTCTCAGCCGCCTGCCGCAGGAATTCCTGTTCCGCAGCGGTGAAGCCATTGATAGAGCCTACTTCAATGGCGCCAACCACAGCCGTTTCATGAAGCAGCGGCAATATCATCAGGTGTTTCAGCGGAGCGCTGCCCAGGCCGGAGGTTACTTTAATGTAGTCAGGGGGAGCATCCTCAATCAATATGGCTTCCTGTTTTTGTAGTGACTGCGCCACCAGCCCGGTTCTGGTATCAATTTCCGGTGCTTCCACCTTTTCACGGTTTATGGCGTAAGTTCCTTTTAGCGTCAGGTGTTCATCATCCTGTCCATTGGTGAGGTAGAGGCCACCCACGCGGGCATTGGAATATTCGCAAAGCACATTCAGGGCGGGCTGAGATATGTCATCAAGATTTTGAAAGGTCTGTAAAGTTTCATTGAGAGAAATGATGCCTTCGAGGATATAATGTCGTTTGCGGTCTTTCTCAGAAAGTTCTTTCAGGTTCAGCCGCATTTTATCCAGGGCATTCCCAAGCTCATCCTTTTCGCTGCGTACGGGAACCGGTAGTTCATAGTTTCCTTCACCGATCTGGTCAGCGCGCTCCGCAAGGATCTGGTTATTGCGCACAAGGTCATTGAAAATCGCGGCCAGTTCTCCTAATTCATCTCCTGATGCGACTGTGATGTTTGTGTTATTATCCCCGACAGCTACTTTGCGGGCACCCTTTTTAAGCCGTTTTACCGAAATACTGATGGTGCTGAAGATGGTCCAGCTCAGAAATATGGCAGCGGCCAATAAAAGCAGGATCATCACGGAAACTAACCACAATAGCCGGTCAGTTTCAGCGATCTGGTTTTTAACCCGGTCAATGAGATGGTTCATCGAAAACTCCTCAGCCTGCCTTAAAAGGCTCATAGCTTCCTCCAATTGGGGATATACCTGCTGAATGCCCATATTCATGGAGAGAAATTCTTCTGCATAAATGGAATCAGTAAGATTTAATACAGAAGTATATTCCGGCAATTGTGTGAGCGATTCATAAACATTCAACACTTCAGCCGGTGCCGTGCGCTCAAATTCCTTCATGTAGGTGTTGAATGCACCTTTGCGCTGAGCAAATTTCAGAGGGTCGAAAAACAGCGTGTCATTTAAGTCGGCAAAACGAAGGATCGAAATGCGCAACTTGCCGAACTCATCTTTCCCTTCCACCAGATGGAAATGGGTTTTAATATCATCTCGGACTTGTAGATCATGGATGGAAGATAGGTTTGCTTTATTTATTGCGTTCTCAATAAGCAGGGTTGCCATTTCAATAAAATCCTTTTCTGCTTCTGTATTTGAGATGGAATGTTTATCAATTTGATCGCGGGACATTAGCAGTTTATCCTGCACTGTGTATAGGATATTGTCTTGGCTTATAGCTTCATTTGTCCATATCTTTTGGAAGACTATATCTGTTTGTTCGCGCTGAGCATGCAGTGCTTTCAGATTGCTATGGGTTGCGGCTGCCAGGTATACCAGGGAGAGGGCACGTTCTTGTTCAAGTTCATGGATAAAGCGTGCTATGATTTTGGTTTCATTTACGTGCTCCTGTACGGCCCGAAGCTTTATTCTAAAATTATATTCTTCATAAATTTTATTTACACCAATAAAAATAACCGGTATTAAGAGGACCAGGATGAGGATTGCCAGTTTTGCTCTTATTGAAATATTCATACGTTAAAAACTAAGTATTAAAACAGAAATTGAAGATTGGCTTATTCAATGCCCCATAAAACATCATTTCCTGCCACAATGTTAATCGCACCGGTATATCAACTTTTGTTATCAGAGAATTTCGCGACTTTTCAGGAATTAAAATTATATGACTCACTTTTTTGAGGATTTCTTAATGTACATGCGGGACCGGCTTTCTGAGCCTTTGCCGGGAGAACCTGTACAATACCGGATGGCACCCCAGAGGAGACGAGAGCGGACGATGGAATCAGCAGGAAGGTTAAATCCGCGTCAGGCAGGCGTTCTGCTGGTGTTTTATCCGGAGGCAGGGCAGGTAATGGTTCCGTTGATCCTGCGTCCTGTATATGAAGGCGTGCATAGCGGGCAGGTGGCTTTTCCCGGAGGCCGGATGGAGGAGGGCGATGAATCTGTAGTGCACACTGCACTTCGCGAAGCAAATGAAGAGATCGGTGTGCAACGTGAAGAAATAAGGCTGCTTGGCCAGCTTTCTCCCTTGTATATTCCTCCCAGCAATTTTTTGGTGACGCCTGTCCTGGCGTATGCTGCTTCGGTTCCTGCTTTCCGTGCAGATCCCTTTGAGGTTGCAGAGATTATCCCGGTTCCGGTCAAAGCCCTCGTGCAGGAAACTACTGTAAAGGAAAAGCAGATCACAACATGGAGCGGACTTAAACTCACGACTCCATATTATGCATTGAATGAATTTACGATTTGGGGAGCCACCGCCATGATGATAAGCGAACTGGCAGAAATCCTGAAGAACTGGAAAAAGGCCGGATAGCTATTTATAGCGTTTAATGGCGCCACTCTTCACGCGGGAGAGATAGGACTGGAGGTCTTTCTTAACTTCAGGCGCCAGGATGAGCAGGCCCAGGATATTCGGGAAAGCCATTGCCAGGATCATCATGTCAGAAAAATCAATAACGGCTCCCAGGCCACTGGAAGCACCCAGCACAATGAAACCAAGAAACAGGATTTTGTAACTGAGATCGGCCCATTTACTTCCTCCCAGCAGGTAGGTCCAGGCCTTTAATCCGTAATAAGACCAGGAGATCATAGTACTGAAGGCGAAGAGGAAAATAATCAGCACCAGAACTTCCGGAAACCAGGTGATGATACTCCCAAAGGCATTGGAGGTTAACTCAGCGCCTTCCATTGTATAGCCTCCGCCATGGCGGCCGGTGAAGAGAATCACCAATGCTGTCATCGTGCAGATCACCACAGTGTCCACAAATGGTTCAAGCAGGGCTACAATTCCTTCGCTTACCGGTTCTGGCGTTTTTGCCGCAGAGTGGGCAATGGAGGCAGATCCTACGCCTGCTTCGTTGGAAAATGCGGCTCTCTGAAACCCTACTATCAGAACTCCGATGACTCCGCCTTTCATGGCTCCCGGATCAAAGGCGCCATCAAATATCAACATGAATACGGATCCTATTTCAGTTATATGAAGTCCGATAATGATGAGGGCACAGGTGACATAGAGAATGCCCATGAACGGAACGACCTTATCGGTAACGCGTGCGATGCTCTTTATTCCGCCAATGATCACTACGGCCACTAAAATGGCCAGCACCAAACCATAGTAGGCTCCGTTGCCTGCAAAAATTGGGAATTGCCCCGAGAGCTGTGCAAATGATTGGTTGGCCTGGAACATGTTGCCGCCACCAAAAGAGGCCAGCACACACAAAATGGCGAACATCACCGCGAGGACTTTGCCCAGACCGCCCATTTTCTTTTTCTTCAGGGCGGTACTGAGATAATACATGGGCCCTCCGGAGACTTCACCCTTGGCATTGATCGTTCTGTATTTTAACCCCAAAGTACATTCAACAAATTTGGAGCTCATGCCGAGTAGTCCCAGAACGATCATCCAAAACGTAGCGCCCGGCCCGCCTAATGAAATGGCCACGGCCACACCTGCGATGTTCCCTAAACCCACGGTAGCGGATAGAGCCGTGGTGAGCGCCTGGAAGTGAGAAACTTCTCCGGCATCTTTTGGATTGTCAAATACCCCACGAACCAGATCAATTGCATGGCGGAATGCGCGAATATTTATGAACCCCAGGTACAGGGTAAAAAATAAGGCTCCGAAAGCCAGCCATACCACAACGATGGGAATGCTGTTTCTCAAAGGCAACCCATAAGTAACCTGGTTATGATCTTTTTCTGAAGGCTTCTGCAATACTATTTGCTGGCTGCTCAGCACTTTTTTTATCCGTACCAGTTTATCTCCCAGCACTATCTGCATTCCTGGTTCCAGATCATTGAAATCAGAATTGGCTCCATACACTGTGTCGGAGCCCGCTTGCACGGTAGCAAATCCCTCAATGCGCTCATTAAGAAAAGGGGCGCCATCATCTTTGTATACTACGGGATCATACAATCCTATAGCCTCGAAAGGATCCCAGAAGAAAACTTTTTCCAGCACCTCGACCACAGGCTGAAAGTTTTCATTGATGCGGTCATCCAGTGTCTTTTCCGGTTCAGGTTGATCTTCCTGTGCTGCCAGGCAGTTGAAGGCTGTGAGGAAAATGAAGAGTGCATAAAGTTTTCTCATTGCTGAAAGCTTGTTCGTAGTGGCGTTTGAAAGTTTACAAAAGTATCAATTGAGGTATCAAAACAAAGGGAACCCAAAGGATTGACTATTCACAGGTTTCGACCTCTTCACATGGGACGTAGTGGACGGCAACTTTCGTCACGGTGTTGCTAAGAAAATTAATGCGGAGGCATCCATATCCCATCGGATAGAGATAGAAGTCGGGTGGGCTGAATTCCGAAGGGCGGCCATAGAGTTCGCGTACATCCCCAGGCGTTTTCCCCAGCAGCAAATCATGGGTGGATCTTCCACCGAATCCTTTCCGTATTTCGATGAATTTCAAAAAGGTATAAAAGAAAAATCCCCGGTCACGGAAGAATACACCGCCCCCGCAATTGAAGTCTGAGCTATCCGGAGTATCGCCAGTAAAACAAGGCAATTGCTCTTTAATGATCTCCTGGGGCATGTCGGGTGTCAGCCCATTGAGCGTACCTTGTTCAGTATCCAGAAATATGGAATCGCATCTTGGTTCCACAATTCGATCGTCCTCCGTAATTCGTTGGCCACCGCAGGAAATCATTACCAAGAGCGGGAAAAAAAGTACTGATCTTATCATTTCAATAAATAGTAGTTTCTGCTGTAAAGTTTTCGTTCCATCTGGCAATCTGAAATGTATCAGACGGGTTTCAGGGCTTTGGTTATTTCACGCTTTCCCGGAGGGCCGGGCATAGCAAAAATGCTGAATCCTGCTGCAATTAAATTTTTTTTCACGGCTCCGGCTGCGCAATAAGTAACCAGAATTCCACCCGGTTTCATATAGCTGGAAATTTTACGAAATATTTTCTCGGTCCAAAGCTCCGGTTGTACGCGGGGAGCAAATGCATCGTAAAAAACTACATCATAGCCTGATGTGAGTTCAATTTCCTGGATGGTTGCAGAATGTTTGAGCAGGCTGAAGTTTGGAGAGAGCGTTTGCCAGTTTCCCCATTCTGCCTGGTGAAGTTGGTGCATTCGTTCTTCTGCACCCTCATTCTTGCTGAACTGCGGATAGTTGAGTAGCGCCCAATCCTCTTCCGTTAGGGGATACGCTTCAATGGTGGTGTAAAAGATCCTGATGTTATTTTGCAGTGCATGTTCCCATGATTGCAGTGCGTTGAGGCCGGTTCCAAAGCCCATCTCCAGGATATGGACCTCCTGCAAGGGCGGCAATGCTTTCAGCCCTGTATTTATATATACGTGCAAGGATTCCTGCCAAGCTCCATGTATTGAATGGTAATGTTCATGTAAAGCTGGAAGATAGATGGTTGATGATCCGTCATGTGTAAGAGTAAGAATACGGTGTATAGGGGATTCCATTTTAATCAAACAAAATTTTTCAACTGAAAGAAGAAGTAGCTAATAAAGCTTAAAGCAGACATAAGGGGAAGATTACCGTATGTACTTTTGCACCAATGTATATTGGCCCGTTTTTACACTAAATCAGGTTGCTCTGAATGGAGCAGGTTAACTCTATTGATAAAAAAATAAAACAACAAGATAATTCCATGAATGGAACTTATTTTATTATTTGCGAAGAAAAATCCTCAGTTTGTCTAAAATTTTACTTTTTAACGGCAATTATTATGGTGATTTGCAATTCATCAGCGAAGAAAGATACATTATTGTAGGATGAATGCTGCGAAACAAAAGACGTAAAACAATAATTGTTGCTTGAGAAACAGGGAAATGGAACAAGAAGACGACAGGATTGAGAAGATCACCGAATTGTTCCTGGCGATAGCTTCAGGAAACTTCAAGGTGAAGGGTGAGATCTCCGATAATCGTGATGAACTGGATTCAATCATTATCGGGATCAATATGCTTGGGGAGGAATTGGAGGCCACTACCGTTTCACGCGATTACCTGGAGAGTATTTATCGTGGCATTGTGGATATGCTCATAGTCCTGAACCCTGACAACACGGTTCAAAAGATCAATCCGGCAGTTTGTAATGTGCTTTCATATGAGGAACATGAATTAGTAGGAAAGGACTTCAGTTTTTTATTTGGCAATTATGAATCGGAGATCAGCTATGATGAAATCACCTCCGCGCTTAATGAAAAGGGGCACCTGCATAACATAGAGTGGGTTTTTATTACAAAAGACGGGGATTCTATTCCGGTGTCCATTTCCAGTTCACTTCTGTATGATAAGCGCAACAATATAACGGGTACCGTGCATATTGCGAAGGATATTTCGCTAATAAAGAAAACGGAGAAAATGCTGAAGTCGAAGAATGATGCGCTTAATACTTTCGTATACAAGGCTTCACATGATTTGAGAGGGCCTCTAGCGTCAATGATGGGTTTAGTGGATTTGGTAAAGGATGAGCAGAGTCCTGATATAAAGGATCATTACATCGAGCTCATTGGTCGCAGCGCTGAAAAGCTAAACCTGGTGCTCACGGATCTGATGGAATTTACAATGATTTCTTATAGTTCCTTGCAATTGAGCAAAATTGACTTCAGGGGGCTCATTGAGGATATTGTTTCAAGCTTGCAGCATCTTCCTGAATTCAAAGCAACCCGTATTGACCTAGTGGAAAATCAGACCCGCAGTATAAAAAATGACACGAAGATATTACGCTCTATACTTCAGAACCTGATAGATAACGGTGTGAAATACCGCAACCCAGATTCAGAACAAAGCTGGGTCAAGATCAGCATCAGTGATCATACAAAGGGGGTTGTGATAGATATTATGGACAATGGGAAAGGCATGACTGAAGAGGTTTCGTCTCAGGTATTTAACATGTTCTACCGGGGCGATACAGGTTCCAAGGGCAGTGGCCTGGGGTTATTTATTGTCCAAAGTAGTGTAGAAAAACTTCAGGGCCAGATAAGCCTGGTAAGCTCCTTCGGTAAAGGTTCAACTTTTTCGGTTTTTATACCGGACTTATCTGATATTGATTCAAAGCTTGAAGATTCTATAGACGCTACAGCTTAGCCCGAAATCTGTTTATCTTGAATATTGTTATAACTTAGTCCCATAAATAAGTGGCTAAACGAATGATATCAGATGCCGAGGGTAAAGAGAATGGCGACTTCTTAGAGATCAATATTGACCACGGGATCATGCGAATTCGATTTGCAAAGGCCCTGACCTGGGATCTGGAAATTGCCAAAGAAACAGTGAAACTCAGGCTCGAAAAGAGCCAAAATATAAGCTTTCCTGTGCTTTTGGATGCAAGGATTGTGAAGTCCATAACCAAAGATGCGCGGGATTATCTGGCAACGGAGGAAGCCGTAGCAAACGTGACAGCCGGGGCATTGCTCATAGATTCAAAAGTGAGTAAGGTGATGGCGAATTTTTACATGATGATCAATAAACCGGCAATGCCCTTCAAAGTATTCACTGATGAGGAGCAAGCCATGAAATGGCTCAGGCAATTTCTGGAATGATCATCCTTTTAAGGGTGGTTTTCTGCCCTTCAGGAATCGTCAGTTTCCTGCGGCACTCATCATACCCAATACCGCCATATTATAATTATCCTTCGCCTGAACGTAAGCCACACGGTTCTCTACGATGGCACCCAGCTTTTGCTTTTCCATAGTAGCCGTAAATCCCAGATAGCACTTTTGTTTCTTTAGCTGCCAAGCCCTTTTTACCATCTGATAAAGTGCCTGCTTGTAAATCTTATGGGAGTGAAGATAATCATAGTCAATTCCCACAACGGGCGCGGAATAGCTATCGTCATTATGATAGCCGAAGAACATGGCGATGGGTTGCCGTTCAGCGCGATCATCGAATTCTGGTTTTAACTTAATGCATACGAACTCCCAGTTGTCATATTCATTCATAATCTCAAGGAGCCGTTCAGGATAGGCAAATACGTTTACATCGTAACTTTTGTCCTTCACATTCCGGTAGAGCTCATAGAATTTTTCTCGTTCGGCCTCGCTGAGTTGCTGTTTTACTTCAATGTCGAACATGTGTTCATGGCGAAGCACATCGTACTTTATATGTCGCTTTGATCTCTTTGAGAGGCTATTAAGATATTCTTCAGTGTCAGACCAAGTCATTTCCTTCACCACATGAGTTTCCGGCATGGTGATCTTCACAAATCCTTCGTCCTGTAAAAATATAGTGAGCTCTTCATCTTCGCCACTAAAATCCCGCAAGGTCACGCTGGTGGCTCCCGTTTTTTCCTGTAATTCACTAACCGTGTCAAGCAACAACGCCATTGCTTCTTTCCAATCGCCTTGTTGCTTATTGAGGTAGAGATGGTTACCTTCTGAAGCCATTGACCCCATAGAAAGAACTTTAGACGTAAGATAATAAGGGTCTGTTTGTCTCGCCTCTTCTACTTGCCTGGAAATAGCTGCCGGAGAAAGCATATCATCTTTCCATAAGGCTAAAGAGAAAAAGGTAGCGAGCACAACTTTCCCTTCCATATTGCGGATTATGAAGTAATGAAATTCCCAGTTATGCTCAGGGAGTTCATTTCCGGAAGAGGCCATTTCGATAAATTTCATTCCGTCCCAGTCAAAGGTTCCCTGTCCGGCAAAGAGCGTGTTCCAAAGTTTTCTGTCAATATTTTCAATGCTCTGTTCATGCTGAATACTATAGGAGCTGTTTTTGACCGGTGCGGGGAGGAGTTGCTCACCTGGTTGGCTCTTCAGTCCAAATGCTTGATATACATCGAATATATTGCGATTTTCCTCTTCCAATGCTCTGGGGAGGTTTGCAGCAATGCTACTCACCAACCTTTCAATATCCTGAAAGGTGTGGTGGTTTGTAATTGTAAATCGGATACCTGTGTTCTTGATAGCTACGGCCGGGAAAATTCCCAGGTTGGTATAATGGCCCTCCTCCATCAGTCGCTTCACCAGGTTATACCCCACTTTAGGTAATCCTACTCCTACAAAAAAGACGGGTGTTTTAGAATTTGAAATTACAGGAAGTCCGTAGCCCTCCAGAAGTGAATGACAATAATGTATACGCTCCTGGAGATTATCCTGAAGTCTGTATATTTCGTCTGATAAATGAATTCTAGCTGAAGCGATGGAAGCCCCAAGCATAGGAGGCTGAATGGGGCCGGAATAGATGAGGGTGGCCCCGCATTTCTTTACTTTATCCTTCCATGCCTTATTTTTAAAGCACATAATGCCACCGCCAGTTCCAAAAGCTTTGGCCATAGAAGATGTCACCACCATTTTCTCGGTTTGTTCCACCTCATTAAGGATGTACCCGCGCCCATTCTTTCCAAAGCAACTCATTCCGTGCGCATCATCTACATACAGATTAAGCTGCTCATATTTATCCATTAATGCCGCAATCTCATAAATGGGGGCAAAATCTCCGTACATTGAATATACACCATCGGCCATGTACCAGATCTTAGCGTGTTTCTGGCTGAGGGCGATAACCCGCTCCTCAAGCTTGTCCATTCTGTTGTGCCGGATCACTTCTATATGTACGCCACGATGCCTGGTTAACTGAACGGCTGATTGTACGCTCATGTGGACCTGCTGGTCGAGAATAATGGCATCTTCATCAGAAACCAAAACGGGAATAGCTGCAATATGGGCCAATGTTGTGGAAGGCGCAATTACAACTTCATTTCCAAACATTTGACTAACAAGAGTCTCTAGCTCGTTATATAAACCAATACCAATATACGAACGGGAGGAGGAGAACTGAGTACCATATTTCAAGACGGCTTCGATTGCTCCTTCCTTTAGTTCATCGTTTACCTCCAGCCCAAGGTAGCTGCATGAACCAAAGTGGACAAGTTCCTGATTGTTGACAGTAATAATGCGACCATTTAATACGGCATCTTCAGTATGGAGATGTGCAATTTTCCTCTCAGTGGCAATGCTAGCAATTTCATCAATCGTGTCGATAAAATTATGGTGTCTGCTTTTCTTCATTAGGGATCTAAAAGTGGAATTGGGATTAAATTAATTTAAGAGGCTGGGACTTACTATTAGTAGTATTGGTTTGATGGAGCTAAATTATCTCCATAGATAGTGTAACAACCTTATAATTCTATAGCGTCCTTACAGGTGTAAGATAGAAGAGGTTCTTGCACTGATATAGGCATGGGTCTAAGCATAATTCCTTCCGTAGAAACTAAGTGAATGGTATGTTATAAATAAGTATATGATTTATGTTAAAGTGCTGAACATCAATACTATAATTGAATTAAGTGATCTTTTTATATCTGTACTTCACCAGAGTATCAGTTTATAGTTCAGGGAATATCGTGTGTAAGAACTTCATCCAATAATAATGAAAAACATAAAAGCGAAAGTATGATACAACTGAAATATATAGTTAAAACAATTGAAGGGGAAAGCAAATCAACGGCTACCGGGTGATATTTAACATATAAAAATGGATTTTTGCTGACGAAACCCAAAGTCCCGGTTGAAGAATTTATAGAGTAAGAGCAGAAAGGAATAAAGAAAAATGAAAGTTAAAGAGTAAATTCGCTGCAATGGACAATAAGAAAGATAACGAGATTGAGACCCCTTATTGGCGACTGTGGATTGAGGATCAGATTTTAATAGGGGTTATTAAGGAAAATACTGTCTTTGATCTGGAAACGGCCAAGAATACTGTGAATGACAGGCTGAAGGTTACAGGTGGGAAAAGTTATCCGATCTGCATGGACGTGAGGAACATTAAGTCCATTACTAAGGAGGCAAGGGATTTTCTTGCCACCAGTAGCTCCACTTCCGGCCTCATTGCCGCTGCTTTCATTGTGGAATCGTCAGCCAACCGCATAATGGCCAATATTTTTGTCACTTTTAATCAGCCAAAGCTTCCGCTTAAGCTTTTCAATGAAATGGATAGTGCGCTGAAATGGTTGGAGCGATATAAAAGGTCCGACTAAATTTTCCTTCCTTCTCTGGTCTGTAGCATAGTTTTCACCTCATTCAAAACGGAATGAGACAAGGGCTTGGTAAGAAATGCCAATACATGCTTGTTGCTAAGTGCCCGGGCTTTATCCTCAGGATTGATGGAGGAAGATAGCATAATAATGAAAGTCTCTTTGCGCTGCTCCTCCGGCAATGAATCGAATAAATTCAAAAATTGAAAACCATCCAGCAAGGGCATATTAATATCAAGAAAAATTAAATCAGGGAATGGCTGGTCGGCTTCAGTTTCCTGCTTGCTCATAATCCGTAAGAACTCTATAGCCGCAGTGGATTCTTTAAAAACATAGCGAGGTTTCCCAAGTCCACTTTTTTCCACAATCTTTCCATTGATCAGGTTATCTATTTCTTCGTCATCTATGAGCATGATCGTCTTTGCTCCTGAATCCATTTCTTCACTCATATTCTACTTTCAGTATAGCTTTCATTACAGGGGCAAATATACTTGATGCCATCTTCTTCTGTCCTGCTGTAATAAGTTGCACCGGAATTTCGGATCAATGATGCTTGAGGCGATAGTTTTTATACCAAAATCCTCCGATGATCAGTGCAGCCAGATAAGGTGCCGCAAGCAAGTAGAGAATGCCATCATTCAGCCCTAACCCTTTCGTATTCCCTTTTTCGTGCATTGCGCTTTCCACTGATGCTTTACACATCGGACACTGTGCATTAGCATCTGATGATGGCAAAATAACCATAGAGGCTGTAAAGAAGAACATCAGCAGGGTATAAGTTTTTATCGATTTCATTTTTCTCAAACCGGATAGTAAGGTTTAATCATTAAATAAACAATGATGCCTGTGGCACTTACGTACAACCAGATCGGCAACGTCCATCTGGCAATCTTCTTATGCTGTAGTATTTGCAAATTCCATATCCTAAAGATCGTGAGCAACGCAAGGGGAACAACAACGGCAGCGAGAACAATGTGCGTTAAAAGCAGGAAAAAATAAACCGCCCGTATAGTTCCTTCACCTTCAAATTTAGTGGAAGGTGCATTGGAATGATAGATTATGTAGGATACAAGAAAAAATACCGAAAGGGTTAATGCAGTGACCATGCAATATTGATGATACCGGATGTTTTTTTTCATTATGAAGAAAAAGCCGGCAAGCAGCATGACGAATGTAGCAGAATTTAATATGGCATTGAGTTTTGGAAGAATGTATATATCAGGATGGAATTGATCGATTTGCTCGGCACGTAAGATCAAAAGCACAACGAGGCCAACCACCAAAACTGAAACCACTGCAATGATAAAAAACCAGAATTTTTCTCTGATCAGAGGTTTACTTTCCATCCATCCTTAATAATAGATTTATTTCATCCATCAGGCGTTTACCCTCTTCTCGTTGCGTGCCATCATAAATCCCTCTTATTCTGCCATATTGATCTGTAAGTACAAGATTTTGATGCGCTGCTTCCTCCTGCAGGTAACCTTGCTCCCATAAGTCATTTATTTCATCGGAATTGGCTGTCAGCAATTTCCAGCGCTGCGTGTCAATTTCGTTTTGTAAAGCGAAATTTTCTGATCCGCTGGCTGATCCGTCTTTCGGGAACAGGCTTACGATCATCACATTTTCAATATGAGTGTAAGAGTTTTGGACTCGCAAGAGTTGTTCCTGGACTTTTCTACAGGTGTCATCACAATGAACCGGATGTAAGCTTACCACGTATACCGATCCGTTTAATTCTTCAGATTTAAATGGATGGCCTGATGTATTTTTCAGGCTGAAGGGAGGGACTTTGTGTGAAATGCTATCTCTGGTGTTGGGATCAAATGTTTGACTACCATATACCGGCAGGTTTTTATATTCAGTCTTTCCTGTTTTCAAGATCAAAATTATGAGAACTGGAAGAATAAAAACCAGAAACACTACCAGGAGCAGGTATGCTCGCTTTCTGTCCATCTAGCGGTTCATAATGCCCCAATCCAAATAATTTGAGCCTTCATAAATCAGCAGCGCGATCAGGTACAAAACAAAGATCATGGGTACCACAATCGAATAAACCAGTGATATTTTTTCATGCTTCAGGTGCATGAAATACGCTACAATATAGAAAGCTTTAAAAACGGTAAGGATCAGGAAAATAGCATCTATAGTAGGCTTGCCACCTATCGCTTCTTTAATCGAATCAGGCAAGGCAAGTGCTATGAGAAACTCAGCAACCGTAAGTCCCAACAAAATCCAGAAGGCTCTCCATATTTCAGATGTATTTGATTCCGGATTATGAATTCCGGCTTCAACTGCTTCCATGTGCTCGTTATGCTCGCTCATTTTTTCTTCTTAAATAATCTTTAGATTAAGTAAAACAATGTAAAGACAAATACCCACACCAAATCCACAAAGTGCCAGTACAAACCTACTTTTTCCACCATTTCATAATGGCCTCTTTTCTCCAGCGTTTTATTTTTCACCATTAAATAAACAATAAATAGGATGACAAGGCCGCTAAAAACATGAAATCCATGAAACCCAGTGATGATAAAAAACAACTGGCCAAACATCAAATCTCCCCATGGATTGCCGTAGATAGTGGTTCCTCCAACAATAAGGTGAGACCATTCCCAAGCCTGGCATCCTAAAAAGGCAGCGCCACCCAATATGGTCAGCAGCATATATTTTTCAACCGCTTTCCGGTCCATCCTATGGCCGGCCTCTACTCCCAGCACCATAGTAACGCTGCTTGTGATGAGAATAAAGGTCATGATTCCTACAAAAACCAATGGCAGTTCTACGCCATGAATGAAGGGAACATCCTTAAAAACCGCTTCCGGATTAGCCCACTTTTCACTCCCGATTCTGATGAATCCGTACGTGACGAGCAGCGTGGAAAATGTAAAGGCATCAGAGAGGAGGAAAAACCACATCATGAGCTTCCCGTAACTCGATCCCATTGGGACTATGCCTCCGCTCCATCGCGAGACGTTTTTAGGAATTGTTGTTGATTCTGCTGACATATTGTTTCGTTCTTTCTGATCTTAGTTAAGCTTATCTGAAAAGCAAGAGGAAAATGTAAAGGTAAACCCAAAGTATCGTCATAAAATGCCAGTACGTAGTACAAAGGCTTATCCTCAACATTTCTTTTGAATGTACTTTGTAATGATAGGTTGAATACAAGGTTGCGCCCAGCACAACAATACCTCCCACAACGTGAATGGCGTGAAGCCCCGAAATTATATAAAGAAAGGTACCCGCAACATTTCCGGAAACAAAAATTTTATTCGCAACCAAATCCTGCCAGGCTAAGAATTGCCCCGTTACGAATGCAAGGCCGAAAAGTGTTGTTCCCCAGAGCAATATTTTCAACCAGGCCAACTCATTTTTCCTGGCGGCATAAACGGCTGCCTGCAATAAAACGCTGGCGAATACGATAATGCCCGTGGTAACTGCAAACAGAATGGGTAGATCGAAATAGAGCCAGTTCCCTTCTGCGCGCCTGACGATATATGCACTTGTGAAGGCCATAAATAGCATGGTTACAGTCACAAGAAAAAGCCACAAGTTGAATCTTACCGGATGGACGATATAGTTTCTCTTTTCGCCTTGCAATATTTTAGCTTCAACCATTTTTTATACAATGAAAAATCTGTCCAGAATAAAGATGAGAAAAACGGCAGGAATGTAAATAAAGGAAGCGTACATCAGCTTCCGTGCTGAGGGGTCATCCAGCCTTCTGAATAATACCATGCTCCGCGCCAGCAAATATATTCCTCCGGCTAAACCTGCTATTGCCGAAACTACTCCTCCTATTCCCAGTACTGCCGGTAAAATGCTAACCGGAATGATCAACATCGAAAACATTACAATCTGAAATGCGCCCCGCCTGTTTTTTTCGCCCCCCAGAGGAAGAAGATTATATCCCGCCCGCTGATAATCCTCCTGAAGCACCCAGGCAATTGCCCAGAAGTGCGGGAATTGCCAGATAAACTGAATAAGAAACAAAGAAATCGCAATTCCGTCAATGGAGCCAGTGGCGCCAGCATATCCGATGGCGGGGGGCAAAGCTCCGGGAATGGCACCTACAAAAACGGCAATGGGCGAGTGCTTTTTTAAGGGTGTGTAAACAAATGCATAAAGGACGAGGGAAGCAAACGAAAGCCAGCCTGTAAGCGGATTATGAACGAAACCCAGCAGCAGCACACCGCTCAGCCCCAGGATTATACAAAATACTGCGGCCTCCCAGACGGCCAGCCTGTTTTGAGCGAGGGGCCTGTTTTCCGTCCGCCTCATCTTTTTGTCAGCATCGCGCTCTATGATCTGGTTGATGCCATTTGCAGCGCCAACTATCATAAATCCTCCCACGAGAATCATTATGAGTTGAAACCAGTCCACCTGTAAGCCTGATCCTAAAAGGAAGCCGGCAAAAGTGGAGAAGATCACCATGACGGTAAGGCGGAATTTTACCAACTGGCCGTAATCCGACAGTTTTTGCCGGAGATAAATTCCGGGTAGGGCATGTGTGTGATATGTTTTTTGAAAGATCATTTATTTTAGTGAAAATTCAAATTTTAAACTTTTCCTTTCAACTTCATTGTACCGGATGGCAAGGCTTGCGATTCCTAAAATCCATATTTGAAAACCGAAAAGCATTGCTGCCAGTAAAATATGCAGTGCCTGAGCTGCGGGAGGGAATCCAAAGTAGGTGAGCAGAATTCCTGTCAAGATCTGGGCTGCAGTTACCAGGCATACACCTACGGCTGCCCAAATTATTTCTCCTTTCCACCCGAATTTTTTGATGATCATGTAGATCAATAAACCATTGGTAGCAATGACGAGCCAGGCAAGGGAGCGGTGCAAAGGCAAAGTTGCTGCACTTTGAACAAGCCAGGATTCTGCAGAAGGAAGGAGATGGGTAAGCTCCGTCACTTCCTGCCTTACGAACGTTCCTATAATCACCTGGACCAGCGTAACAACGATAGCCGGAATAGCAATAAGTTGAATGGTTTTATATTGACCACTTCCTGTGTTGCTCAGAGAATTTGGAGGCAAATGATAAGCCCTCAATAATGCATAAATAAGCGTGGCCACAATGAGAAATGCCACAAGCAAGTGAATGGTAACCATCTTGGGAGCGAGGTTTGAAGCTACAACTTTGGCACCCAGCCATCCTTCAAAACATACCATCAGGAAAGCCGCAAGGGAAAGATAGAAGACGGTGCTGTCCCGCTTAAGATAAGGAAAGGAGGCTATGAGTGTGGCGAGTATGAACAAGCCCGTGAGTGCTCCAAACAACCTGTTTATATATTCTGTCCAGGTCCTGACGGCATTAAATTCCATTGAAGCGTATCCGTGATCTTTATATATTTCCTGATAATTTTCAGGGAGTTGAGAAACGTTTGTAGGTGGTATCCACATACCAAAACACTGCGGCCAGTCAGGACATCCCATACCAGCACCTGTAGTTCGTACTATTCCGCCAATCAAAATAAGGCCGAAGAGGAAGAACAGTGTGATAAGCCCCAGCTTCTTATAAACTGTACCTTTATGATAGGAGGAGGACATTATTCTCCTTTTTCCCTTTCTTCCTCATGCTCCTCCACTATATAATCCGATCGTTCTGCATAAGGAGAAGTGGTATGTTTAATCGGGTCATAGGATTCGCTGTCATAGTCAATTCCTGCTGCAAGGTCTTCATCGCTAATAGTTTGCGGAATATATTCCAGCTTCGTATCAGGATGGCTGTAATCATAAGGCCAGCGATGCACTTCAGGAATAGGGCCTGGCCAGTTTCCATGTCCTGGTCTTAATGGTGTTGTCCATTCCAGCGTATTGGCTTTCCAGGGATTGCGTGAAGCCTTCTTTCCTTTATAAATACTATGGAAAAAATTATAAAGGAAAATAAACTGAGCCCCGAATCCAAGGATCGCAGAAAGGGTAATAAAAATATTCAGGTCCATCCAGATATTGGCAAAATCAAAAGAAGTAAAGGAATAGTATCTTCTGGGAACTCCACCAATTCCAATAAAGTGCATGGGGAAAAATACCATGTAAACAGAAGCGAAGGTGAGGAAGAAGTGAAGGCTACCCAGTGATCTGTTCATCATTCGCCCGAACATCTTCGGAAACCAATGATATACTCCGGCAAACATTCCGAAGATTGCTGAACTTCCCATCACAATATGAAAGTGAGCTACTACGAAATAGGTATTATGCAGGGGGATGTCCACGGCTGCATTTCCAAGAAAAATTCCAGTCAACCCGCCCGATATAAACAGAGAAACCACTCCAATTGAGAAGAGCATTCCTGATGAAAAATCAATTTTCCCGCGCCATAGCGTAGCAAGCCAGTTAAATACTTTAACCGCAGAAGGAATTGCAATTAACAGTGTAGTAAACAGGAATACAGAACCCAGGAATGGATTCATTCCCGTAACGAACATGTGATGGCCCCATACAAGAAAAGAGAGGAGTGAAATGGCCAGCAATGATCCGATCATAGCCCGGTATCCAAAAATCGGCTTTCGCGACTGTATTGACAATATTTCGGAAGTAATTCCAAATGCCGGTAATATTACAATGTATACTTCCGGGTGGCCGAGAAACCAAAACAGGTGCTGCCAAAGAATTGAACTGCCCCCGGTTTGATCTATGAGCGGGGCACCATTAATCCATATATCGGAAAGGAAAAAGGCAGTGTTTAATGTGCGGTCAAAAATAAGCAGCAGGGCAGCGGCAAAAAGTACTGGAAAGGTGAGAAGCCCCAGAACCGCTGTCAGGAATAAAGCCCAGATGGTTAGCGGCAGTTTGGTCATGCTCATGCCCTTAGTCCGCATATTCAGAATAGTACTTATATAATTAAGGCCGCCCATAAGTACTGAAGCAATAAAGAGCGCCATTGAGAAGAGCCATAAGGTCATTCCCATTCCGGATCCGGGCATGGCTGCAGGCAAAGCACTAAGAGGAGGATAAACGGTCCAACCTCCTGAAGCAGGCCCAGTCTCCACTAAAAATGAGGAAAGCATAACAACGCAGGAAAGGAAGAAGAGCCAATAAGACAGCATATTCAGAAAGGGCGAAGCCATATCCCGTGCTCCGCATTGCAGCGGAATCAACAGGTTGGAAAAAGTGCCTGAAAGTCCTGCGGTAAGTACGAAGAACACCATGATGGTACCATGAATGGTGACCAGGGACATGTAGAAGTTAGGATCAATTCGTCCTCCGGGAGCCCAACCTCCCAGCACTATTTCCAGCCAGGGAAAGGTATCATCTGGCCAGGCAAGCTGCATTCTGAAAAGAACTGAGAGAAAACCACCAATAAAACCCATGACGATACCTGTGATGAGGTATTGCTTGGCAATGGTTTTATGATCCTGGCTAAAGATGTACTTCGTAATGAAAGTCTCTTTATGATGCGAATGCTCGTGGTGATGTATTTCTTCAGTGTGAATAGCCGCTGTTTGCGCCATGATCTTTTTCCTTAATTTACTGAGAATCTGTTATTTTATAGGGGTAACCGAAACCGGTGCTATTGAGGCTGTGCCGTCCTCAACAGAATTCTGATATGTTGAGTAAAATGCTGATTGTTCACCTACCCAGGTATCGTATTCGGGAAGCTCGTCAACAAAAATCTCCATGCGCATATTAAAATGCGCTGCACCACATATCTGGTTACAGGCCAGTTCATAATTGAATTCTTCATTTTCCACCAGTTCGCGCATTTCTTCTGTGGTTACTGTGGGCCGGAACTTAAATTGGGTGGGCATTCCGGGTACACAATACATCTGTGCGCGAAAATGCGGGAAGAAAGCTGCGTGAATTACATCCCTTGCCCTGAATTTGAAAAGGACTTCGCGGTCCACTGGCAAATGCAATTCAGAAGTAATTTTATCGTCCTGGGCATTTTCATCCTCGAAATCCAGGCCCAGCGGATTGTCCACTGAAATGAGCCGGAAATCGCTGCGGCCCAGAACGCCATCAGGCCCGGGATAACGCGCCTGCCATCCAAACTGGTAGGCGAAGATCTCAATTTCTACTTCCGGCTTTTCAGGTGAATCCGTAATTTCCTGCCAGGTACGGAATCCGAAGAATATCAGTACAAATAGGACCACGGCAGGAACCAATGTCCAGAAAAGTTCAAGTTTGTTGTTTTCCGGATAAAACAGCGCCTTTTTATTTTTATTCTTTTCTGTCCTGCCATACTTATATGTAAAGTAGAATAGGAGAACCTGTGTTATCAAAAACACCAGCAGCGTTATTCCAAGTGTAATGTTGAAAAGCAGGTCAAGCTCAACTCCGTGTTCCGAGGAGGCTACGGGCAACGTCATCGCTCCGTGTACGATAAATTCATAAGCAGTTGCACAAAGACCGATAATGAGAAAAGCCAGCAAAAGACGCGGACTCAGCGTTTGCCAATCAATTTCCATCATGGCTTTTTTATCATTCAGCGCCATGACCTTGCGGAGGATGCTCAATGTAAGGCCAAAAATCACCAGTAAAACGAGGATGATGGCTGCAATCAGAAACTGAAACAGCATATCTGATGACAGATCAGATTTAGACGTGACCTCTCCCTGTCCAGGAATATCCGCTGTTTCAGCAGTGGCCTGTGCCCTTGTAGTCGTTTCATTTTCAATATATGCCAGCACCGATCGAATTTCATTATCATCAAGCGGAGCTGGGGGCATCAGCACGTTATTGTATTGCTCAAAGAGGTTCTGAGCGTATTCATCGCCACTATTAATAACTTCCTGCGAGTTGTGGATGAAACGTATAAGCCATTCTTCCTCAAGACGATCATTGACCCCTAGCAGGTCAGGACCAATGAGTTTGCTGCCTAACTTATGGCATTGCGTACAATTTTGCTGGAATAGCTTCTCCCCGGCAGCTACGTCCTGGGCTAAGGTGGTTTGAGATAAAACGGGTAAGAACAGCAGCAGTAAGATCAGCGGTCTTATCATCCCGTTCTTCTTCAGGCTCAGAATATTCATAGAATAAAATGACGAATTTGTAAGAGGAGAATGCCTCGGAAAAACAGGTGCAAATCTATCTGATTTGAAAAGAAAAACAACACCGGCTTTATTTAATATGGCCTTCCCTGCTCTTGGGTGTTTAATTGTGAAAAAGTAGGCTTATTCGGTAGTTCACTAATCATGAAGGCCTTGCTATTGGGCAGGCCGACAAATCTGTACGTATAGTATATTGATGGATGTTTGATGATCAATAGTTACGAATGCTTTCACCCAAATCATACACAGGGACATTAAGCGTATTTTCCAGAATGCTGGCCCCGGCTGCCGAACGGTAACCGCCTGCGCAATGTACCACTATTGGCTTATCTGATGGTATCTCTGATATTCGTTCCCTCAACTGGTGCAATGGAATGTGAAGACTCTCCTCGAAAATTTTTCCTTCATCTATTTCGGGTTGATTTCGAATATCAAGGATGGTGTAATTGCCTTCGTTACGATCAAATTCTTCTTTGTTGAGATGCGCGCTTTTAACGGGCTCTGCGGGTTTGGCAATGAAAGCTGCTTTTATATTTTGCTCATAGCCGATTTTAGATGCCTTCCGGATTAGAGTGTTGATGGCATTGTCATCCTCTGCCGTCAGATAAAATTCCTCATCCGGCTCTATGATGCTTCCCAGCCAAGTTTCAAACTTGAGCCCGTCAGGTATATTGATTGAGTTGGGATAATGTCCCGCCTTAAATGATGATTGATTTCTTCCATCCACTACTATGATTTTATCTTCTGGTTGATATCCTGGCTTTTCCTTGTGGACATTTTGAATACTGCTTTCCAGATCCTTTGCCCCTTTCCGGTTTACCTCTACATCATACCCAAAATATTTTGGCATAAAAGGCTGATTCTCCAGGAGCAACTTCACGAAGTCATCCTGGGGCATGTCTTGCAACGCATAATTTTGAGAAACTTCTTTGCCTATTGTGCTGGTTCGCTCATTCCCCATAGCCCTTCCGCAAAGCGAACCGGGGCCATGAGCCGGATAAACCCGCGTTTCTCTTGGAAGCCGCATGAGTTTATTGCGCAGGCTGTCATACATCTGGCTTGCAAGTTCTTCTTTCTTTGCCCGGAGGTTTCCCGCTGCCTCGCGTAAATCCGGGCGGCCTACATCCCCCACAAACAGTGTATCGCCCGTAAATACTCCGTATGCCGAATTGCCGTCATCATATAGTACCACGCTGATGCTGTCAGGCGAATGGCCGGGCGTGTTGAGCGGCCTGAAGGTTACATTGCCAATATGCAACGCGTCTCCTTCGTCAAAGCCGGTGAAAGTATAGGAGGGCGCGGCAAGCTTGCTTGTATAGATCTTAGCTCCTGCTTTACGGGCCAGTTCCGCATGGCTGCTTACAAAGTCTGCATGAGGGTGGGTTTCAATTACGGCTTTGATCGTTGCGCCCAATTTCTCTGCAAGATCAAGGTATGGTTGCGGATCCCGTGCAGGGTCAACTACCGCCATCTCTCCCTCGCTCACAACTGCGTATGATGCGTGAGCAAGACCTTCATCATAAAATTGATGGACGTTCATGTTGGGATGTTTTAGAGGGCCAAAGTTAGAGCTATACAATCCAATTCTGCAAGCAGTGCAGCACTGCCAGGGTGTAAACAGAAAATAGCCGCACCAGAATCCCGGTGCGGCTATCTCCCCAACCAACCCAAAAACAAACCTATGAAAACCTGTTTCTTGTATTTAAAAAACCTTGTTCTGTTATCGTTTTGACAAGAGCAAATGTCTAAGATGAGTACAGTCTCCGCAACTCGGAAAATGCCTTCTGCTTGCCACTGTAAGAAATCCTGACTAACCTGCTTCTGACTGGCCCGGAATTCTGTCTCGAATTCGGAAAATGGTTATTCGGAGATAAAAAGGGCTAAAATTTTTTTGAACCCCGGGTTTTAGAAATGTGAGAAATTTAAAAGGCCCGGCCTCTTTAGTGTAAATTGAACTTCAACTTCAAAATTTCAGACAGGTAGACTCTCCCGGTCGATGAGTTTTCATCCTGATATTCAGTATTAAATTAAATAATAAATGGGATTACGAAACCACTGAGATTAAAAGAAAGCTAAAATTCCAGTGGAAAAATGGCTAGGGATAAAAGTCTGCAGCTATTTTTCTGATACCAATGTAAAAACTCTGGAGATATTGAAACCGAAATGGATATCACCTAATAACCAATCGCCTTCTGTTTCTGTGATGAAACCGCGTTCGATCATTCCGGGAGAATTGGTAAAATGAAGTTGGAAAACATGGCCGCCCGTCTCTATATCAAATCCAAAGGAGAGGGATTGGGTTTTGTTATCGGCTATCTGATCTGGCAGAACGTACCAATATTCCGCATTCAGGGAAACGCTGGGCGTGAGCTTTTGCCGGGCCGCGATTCCTATGGCGAAGACATCATTCTGTAATTGGGTATTCTCAACCAGGTTCCGGTGAACCAGCGTGGGTGAAATCTGGAAACTGAAGTTTTCATTGACTTTTCGCCCGAAAATAATCTGGTGGGTAAAATCCAGCCGGGAACTAAAGTAATTCTCCCGGTCAGGCTCCGGCCACCGGATGGTTTTAACTGCGATGCTGGAAAACCAGCTCAGCGAAATGGGCATTGTTTTCTTGCCTGTGCTTTGACGCAGGAGCTTACCTTTTACGAAACCGTCATAGGTTTTTTCAAAGCTGCTCCTCCCTACGCCAACCATCAACCAGTCCGTCAGGCCATATTCCAGTCCCAGCCTGATCTGTGCGCCATCTAAACCAAAGAATTCGTAGGCTCCGGAATTCACCCGGCCAAAGCGATGGGATATGCGAAAATCCAATACGCCTCCACCTACATTTTCCAGGGAATGTGCATTCACCACGCGAGTGGATTTAAAAGTAGCATAAGTATAAACGGTTTCTTCCTCCTCTTCCTCTTCCAGCATTTGCATCAGATCTTCCTGGCCATATAGCTGGATATTAGAGAGAAGAAACAGGGAAAGCATGAAAAGAATTGGCCTGTAGTTCATGGGGAGTCGTCAGTTGTTTAGGGCACCTTGATTTACCCAGGCAATAATTGTATTCACCTGGCAATCGAGTAGTTTAGGCTCATTATAAGGCATGGGAACAGCAGCACCGCTATGTGTTACAGCGGCAGCCAATCGTCCGTCTTCAGCAACGGCTTTTACACCGCTATGGCTTTCGAGAGAAATTCCAACTGCGGGAGCGCTGCTGGCGTGGCATCCGGCCCGTATACAGCTCGTTACGAGGATCGGCTTAATATCATTGACAAAGCTCACGGTTGTAGTATCGCAATTGCTGCCGGTAGCCGGATATAACTCCTCTTCGTTATCATAATAGCAGCTTGTAGCCCCAAAGAAAAAAGACATGAGGAGAAGCAGCAACCGCCATTTTCGATAATTATATATTCTAAATTTTAATAGCCTCATTATTTACTGCATTTTCTACGGGAAGAGAATTTCCCTTATCTGCTGGCAAATATGAACTTTTATAAGGCTAAATTAAACAGGGAATAGAACGAACGGGAATAAGACCCGGATGAACGGGGAACGGGCTATGTCAGAAGAGAAGACTTGTTCGGCCAGGGCAGCATTACCCGGCCAGGCGATATTTACGGCCCCGCTTCAGCCGGGCGGGAATCGCTGCATGTGACGACTCATTTAGATTACCGCCTATCACTACCATTTGATCCGGAGAACCGGAAAGTAAGCTTGGCTTTTTCACATATCCCAGGTTGAGGGCTGTAACCAGCACAGCAGGTTGAAGGGCATACCAGTAAAAGTTCAGCATCAGTCCGGCATCCAAGGGGTGTACTTTGACAGGGATTGTTTTCTTTTTTTCGGATGAGCCGAAATGAACCGGATCGTCCTTAGACCCTTGCAATTGAATACTGCCCATAGAGGTCACCACAATCCTTGCATCGCCTGCAAATTTTATTTCCACGCCTTCAGCAATAGTCATGAATGCTGAAGTGGAACCGTATCCGATCATTGATATATCCTTGAATAAATAAGGAATACCGGCATCCTTTACCTGGCATTTTCCGAATACCCGGCCCCCCCGCACTTCCACACAATTTAATCCATTGTATCCGCAAACGGAATTGAGTCCATCCAGCACGCCTAACAAGCCGGCTTCAAGGCTCAGCGGAGCCCGCAGGTTATATTGCATGGTATTATTATTAAACCGGGTGAGGTTATAGTTTCCGGAGCCTATGTGTATACCATCACCTCCGCTTTCATTAAATGTACAATGGCTGAGCGCAATTCCCCCGCCTTCTGCTCCCGACTTCAGCCGAAGGTTGGCATGGACCTCAAGCCCGTCAAAACTGCTACCCCCACCATGCAGCAAATGGCAATGCTCCAGAATATTTCCTGAAGTATCATTGTTAAAATATATTCCCCGCCAAAAACCATGATCAGGTTCTGCGCCTCTAAAAATTATAGGAGCTGTGGCGCTGCCCTGGGCTTTTAATTTACCATTGCCACGAAATTCAATTCCGGCATTTTTGGTAAAGCAGATTTCCACGCCTTCTTCAATGATCAGCCGAGAACTGATCATCAGTTTTTGAGTAATAATATAATCAATGCCTACGCCCCGCTTGTTAAGCACCGTTTCCTTAGTTATATACTGGTCATCAATAATCAGCGGTTCCTTTCCTGCAGTTTCAGGTAAATTATCTCCGGTTGCAGGCCGGAATTGCCGGGTGGTTGAATTGGGGAATATGGTAGGTGTGGCTTTTCCCATAACGTCAGTATGCTTTTATTTTATGACACAAATCTACTGGCCGAACCTTCCTGTGGAATACTAAATTCGTATGCTTCATTGCGGCTGTAAGAATTTTTCTTTTAAAACAATTTCAGATTATTAAGATTCCCGGAGCAGCATTAAAAAAAATTAATTATTTAAATAGCAGAAATATAGTACCAAAACTTACATCAGGTACTTTATTGTTGCGCAAACATTCACTTATTCTTCTGAACGGGAATATGGTGTGTCTGAGACGATATTTTCGGCTTTTATTACCACGGCAGCCTCCCGCAACAACGGGATGAGCCGGAAGAAACTTTATCAGAAATCATTTTACATTTTATATTTTCAATAAATATAAATCAGAGCGTGGGGGGAAGAATAAAAATAGAAAGCGATTGCGCTGGACGAGGATAAAAATGTATGAACAAAAGCAAATTCAAAAAGCTATCGGATATATTGAATAAAAGAAGAATGTGGGGCTGGGAATTATCGGAGTAATTTAGTGGTTTATAGGATGGCCACAACTTTTACAAAAATTAGAATCAGCCGGAAGTTCTGCTGTCCCGCAATTTTGGCAGGAGGTCTCAGCGCTAATGCTGGATTGAAAGGCGCGCGAATATTCCACACTAACAAGGCCCGTAGGTACGGCAATAATTCCATATCCCATCAACATTACAATGGAAGCAAGCATTTGTCCCGGCACCGTTTGCGGAGAAATATCTCCATATCCTACCGTAGTGAGCGTAACGATGGACCAGTAAATACTTTTTGGAATGCTGGTAAATCCATTTTCAGGACCTTCAATGAGGTACATGGCTGCTCCGATAATAACCGTCAGCACCAGAACTGTCCCTAAAAAGACGATAATCTTTTCGAAGCTGTTGCTTAAGGCCCTTCTTAATACTGCGGCTTCTCCTAAATAGCGGGTGAGTTTCAGCACCCGGAATACACGTAAGAGGCGAATGGCTCTGATCACAAGCATAAACTGCGAGCCCACCAGGAAAAAGCTGAGATAAGTAGGCAGGAAGGAGATCATATCCACAATGCCGAAAAAGCTGAAGATATATCGCCAGGGCTTGCCGGTACTCACTATCCTTAATATATATTCAATGGTAAAAAGGCCGGTAACACAATACTCAATTACCCGGAGGGTTGTGCCGTATTCGGCTCTGATCTCCTCCACGCTCTCTAACATGATTGCAACAACACTAAGCAGAATCACTATTAGCAAGGCCAGATCAAAGAATTTTCCTGCCGGTGTATCTGCTTCAAAGATGATAACATGGAGCCGGAGCCGCCAGCCACTCAGTTTTTCTTTTCCATACATGGCGGTCAAAATTAAATAGTTTGGGATGGCTGGAAAATATTCGCTACCGGCTATGCCCGCTGATATTTACCAATTTCTTTGTTTCATAAAAAAGCCCGCAGAGTAAGGTCTGCGGGCTTTTCAACATGCAAAGTTGAAGGAAGTTTATGCTTCAGCTTTTTGGTTGATGCGCTGGGTAGCCAGGTTGTTCAGCTTCTGGTCAGCGTTTTTCTCTTCATTAAGCGTTTGGTTCAGGAGGTCAGCCAAGTCATTGTGGCCGAGTTCCATAGCAAAGTGATGCGCTGTGCCATATCCAGAAATTTCATAATGCTCTACCCGTTGTGCGGCAGCGATCAGCCCGGCATCTTTTACACGGGCTTCAGCATCCTCATCAATCATATCTTCGCCTTCTTTCACCAGGCCGGCCATTGCTTTGCACTTTTCGCCAGTGAGTTTATGACCGAGTTTTTCGCCTATTTCCTCAAGGCGTTGTTTGTGGCGCTTTGTCTCCTCAAGATGGTCGCTGAAAGCACGCTTTAACTGGTTGTCGGTCGCTGCTTTTTCCATTTTTGGAAGTGCTTCAACCAATTGATCTTCAGCGCTGTAAAGATCCTTTAATTCGTGGAGGAATAAATCCTCAAGATTTTTCATTTTTGACATAATACCTGAATTTTTAAGTTGGTTTGCATGAGAGAAATTGTTAGTTGAAAAACGCCAATATTCTTGGATTGTTTAAAAACATTTAGTTTCAAAAATGAGCTGTTTTCAGAATATGAAAAGACCAGGTGGACATTATGAACAACCGGATTATAATGCCATTATTCAGTTAGATTTGCCGCGTATCCATCAATCACAAAAGGCGGGGGAATTTTATGAAGAATTACTTTTCTGGCGGCTTCAGGCTTGGCATTTTGGGAGGAGGGCAGCTAGGACGAATGCTCATTCAGGACTGCATTGATCTCAATATTACTGCAGATGTGCTGGATCCTGCTGCCAATGCGCCTTGCAGCCGTATCTGCAGCCGTTTCACCAAAGGCAGTTTTCAGGATTTCGATACTGTTTATCAGTTCGGAAAATCAGTGGACATGATTACCATTGAAATTGAGAATGTGAACGTGGAGGCACTCGAAAAACTGGAGAAGGAAGGAACCCCTGTATATCCGCAACCATCCGTTATCCGCATCATTCAGGACAAAGGCGAACAGAAGCAGTTCTATCAGAAGCATAAGATCCCAACGGCACCTTTTGTCTTAATTAAAGGAAAGCCCTCAGTAAAAGAGTTTGGAGAAAAGATGCCTTATGTACAAAAATTAAGACGGGAAGGATATGACGGTCGGGGCATATTTAAGATTTATGAAGAAGGACACTTTGAGGATACATTTGAGGAGCCGAGCGTAATGGAAGCGATGCTGGATATTGAGAAGGAAATTTCTGTAATTGTAGCGCGGGATATTGAGGGACACATGCAGGCATTTGATCCGGTGGAGATGGAATTTCATCCTGCATACAATCTGGTGGAATACCTGGTGGCTCCGGCCCACATTACCAAAAAGCAGCAAGAGGAGGCGGTAACCCTGGCCAAGGATGTTGCTGATAAATTAGGGATTGTGGGTATTCTGGCAGTGGAAATGTTTATTGATAAAAACGGAGAACTGCTGGTAAATGAATGCGCGCCCCGCCCGCACAACAGCGGCCATCATACCATTGAAGCCTGCCATACTTCGCAATATCAGCAGTTGCTACGCGCTATCCTGGGTTTGCCGCTGGGCAACCCTTCCTTAATGATGCCGGCCGTTATGATCAATTTGCTGGGGGAGCCGGAAGTTTCAGGTGTGGCCAGTTATCATGGCATTAAAGAGGCGCTTGAAATGGACGGAGTGAAACTACATTTGTATGGGAAAAATGAAACCCGGCCCGGACGCAAAATGGGCCATGTAACAGTAGTAGATTTGAGCGTGAAAGAAGCGCATGAAAAGGCACAACAAATCAAGAAAATCTTAAAGGTACTAGTATGAACCATCCGTTAGTAGGAATTATAATGGGCAGCCGAAGCGATCTCAATATTATGCAGGATGCTGCCTTTGTGCTCACCGAACTTGGGGTGCGCCATGAGATACGGGTAATTTCTGCCCATCGCACACCGGAGATGATGTTTGAATATGCAAAATCGGCTGCGGAACGCGGCCTGTCAGTGATCATAGCCGGAGCAGGAGGGGCAGCGCATCTTCCGGGCATGGTGGCTTCTCTGACGCATTTGCCGGTAATCGGAGTGCCCATCAAATCGGCCAAAAGCCTGGACGGCTGGGATTCAGTGTTGTCCATCCTGCAAATGCCTGAAGGTGTGCCGGTAGCCACAGTAGCGCTGGATGCCGCCCGAAACGCAGGGATCCTGGCTGCTCAAATTGTCGCTACCTCGGAACCCGAAGTTGCAGACCATCTCATAAAATTCAAGGAAAGCCTGAAGGATAAAGTGAGGCGTCATTCAGAAATTGAGTTGTAAATTATTCACTCTTTAATATAAACCATTAGGTGCCGGTATTTCTGAACATCCTGTTTTTCGTTGGTGGTATGGTCCTGTTGCTGGTAGGAGCCGAGTGGCTTGTAAAGGGTGCCTCCTCACTTGCCAAACGCTTTAATATTTCCGAAATCGTAATCGGTATGACCGTAGTGGCTTTCGGAACTTCCACCCCGGAACTTGTAGTAAACATTATTGCAGCCGGAAAAGGCAGCAGTGATATTGTTTTTGGAAATGTCATTGGAAGCAATAATTTTAATATGCTTGCAATTCTTGGCATCAGCGGCCTCATCTATCCGCTGGCGGTGAAATCCAGGACCGTAAAAAGCGAGTTTCCATTTATGCTCTTTGCTGTCCTGCTTTTGCTCTTCCTGGTGAATCAGTATAGCTGGTTTGGCATCCGCTCCAATATTCTCGGCCTCGCTGAAGGAATAGCCCTGGTCGTATTTTTTATCATCTTCAACCTTTACGAATTTTTTCACATTGCCCAGGATGATGCCATCGAAACAGATCCGGTGGATATGCTTTCACGCTGGAAAACGGCTATGTACTGCATTCTTGGCCTGGGCGGATTGATTTGGGGCGGAGACCTTGTGGTGAATAGTGCCATCACCATAGCGCGCCACTTTCGGATGAGCGAGCAGATAATTGCTCTCACCATCGTAGCTGCCGGCACCAGCCTGCCGGAACTGGCGACCTCGGCAGTGGCCGCTTTCAGGAAGAAAAGTGATATCGCAGTCGGCAATATTGTAGGCTCCACTATTTTCAACATCCTGCTGGTGCTGGGCGTCAGCCTTATAATTCACCCCCTGGCTTATGACCCCGTGATGAATGTGGATATGTATATAATGCTGGGAGCCAGCGTCCTGCTGCTGACGGCCATGTTTACAGGCAAAAACTTTAAGCTGGACCGCTGGGAGGCCTTTATTTTCCTGGTCATATTTTTACTCTACTACTTTTACAACTACATGCGTTACGCGTACGATCTAAGGCTGATAGACGCATAGTTCGTAATGTATTCACAGGATTTCCCTGCTAATGATAAAATTGCTTTTCGATCCTCTAATCTCTCCCCACCATCCTTGCAGGATCCACATATCTATCAAATTCCTCTTCTGTAAGAATGCCCAGGTCTGTGGCGGCTGCTTTTAAGGTAGTTCCCTCCTGATGCGCCTTCTTGGCTATTTGGGCTGCCTTATCGTAGCCGATGTGAGAATTAAGCGCAGTCACCAGCATGAGCGAATTGTGCAGATTTTGGTCTATGCGTGCTTCGTCAGGCTCTATGCCCGCCACACAATTTTCTGTGAATGAAACGCAGGCATCTCCAATAAGCCGGGCGCTCATCAGCACGTTGAAAGCTATCACAGGTTTAAAGACATTTAACTCAAATTGGCCATTCATTCCTCCTATGGTTACTGCCGTATCGTTACCGATCACCTGTGCGCAAACCATCGTTATGGCTTCCGGCTGGGTGGGGTTTACCTTTCCCGGCATAATGGAAGATCCGGGTTCATTTGCAGGAATAATAATCTCCCCGATTCCACTGCGCGGGCCGGAGGCTAACATTCGTATATCGTTGGCAATTTTCATCAGCGCAACGGCAGCGCGTTTCAAAGCTCCGCTCATTTCCACCATCGCATCATGAGCAGCCAGTGCTTCGAATTTATTTTCCGCAGGTACAAAGTCGTATCCTGACAGACGGGCAATGCGCGCCACCACTTTCTTGTCATAGTGCTTTGGGGCATTTAATCCTGTGCCCACGGCTGTGCCGCCCAAAGCAAGTTCGGCCACGTGGGGCAATGCATTCTCAATGCAGCGGAGCGAATGCTCTGCCTGCGAGTGGTATCCTGAGAACTCCTGGCCCAGCGTGAGAGGCGTGGCATCCATAAAGTGAGTGCGCCCTATTTTAATGATGTTGTCAAAATCTCTGGCATTTTTCTTCAGCGCGTCCCGTAATTTTCTGAGCCCGGGAATCGTGGTCTCCATCACCATTTTGTACACGGCAATGTGCATAGCCGTAGGGAAAGTGTCATTGCTGGATTGCGACTTATTTACATCATCATTTGGATGAAGCACTTTACCCGTATCAGAAAGTTCACCGCCCTGCAACACGTGGCCCCGGTTGGCGATCACTTCATTCACATTCATGTTGCTCTGCGTTCCGGAGCCGGTTTGCCACACCACCAGCGGAAACTGCTCGTCATGCTTCCCTTTGAGTATTTCATCGCAAACTTTGCCGATCAGGTCTGACTTTTCCTGAGAGAGTACACCAAGTTCAACATTCGTTTGTGCAGCCGCCTTTTTGAGAATGGCGAATCCACGAATAATTTCCATTGGCATTTGCTGGCCACCAATTTTAAAATTTTCTATTGATCGCTGGGTTTGTGCCCCCCAGTATTTTTTGGCAGGCACTTTAACTTCACCCAGGCTGTCTTTTTCAGTACGATATTCCATGTGTCTTTTGTCTTGATTTTAACAGGACAAAAGTAAGGTGTAGGGACGGAGCCGGAGCAAAGTGATGGGCATTACTGAAGGGAATGGATGCGACAGGGGAGCCAAATGGTAAAAGCCGACCCCTGGGTTTGCCGGTTTTCAAGATTCAGTTTGCCCTGCAGTTTTTCAATGGCCATATTAGCCGTATACAATCCTATTCCTGCCCCTTTGCTGGACAAGCCGCGATAAAAGAGGTCGTAAACCCTTTTCATCTGGTTCGCGCTGATTCCGATGCCAGTATCGCAAATGGTGATGATCAGTTGTTTACGCTTTACCTCTTTAATGCTGATATCTACCTCATGGCCTGTCGTTTTGTTTTGATACAAAATCGCATTTTTGATAATCTCATGCAGGGCAAATGAGAGCAGCTTTTTATCGGTTTCAAATGCAATGGCGGGAATTTTTTTATGCACTTCCGGCCAGTCCTGCTCCATCGTTCTCAGTCTTTCTTCTTTAATGATCTCATCTATAAGTGTTCTGGCATCTATAATTTCAGGACTCACCTCCCGGTCCAGGATAGCGGTAAGTTTTATAAGTCCCTGAATGATTTTGTCCGATTTTTTTGCCGTCAGTTCCACCCGATCCAATAAATGCAGGACGTCCTCTTTCTCCGTAAAATTTTTTCCAACGTTTGTAAGACCAAGAATAGTGGCTACCGGCCCACGCAAATCATGAGACATTCGATCAAAGAATATCTTAAGGTCCCGGTTTTTCTTATCCAGGAGGCTTTTCATAGCATCAATTCTTCTCTGGTATGCTGAGATAATTATGAAGAACAGCAGGGCCGTAACACCAATGAAAAACAGTCCTTTAAGCGTTTGGCCGCTTATAAGCATTTGAGGATCAATGAAAACTTCCGCCATCATCTGATCAGATATTAAAATCCAGATGCCACCGAAGATTATATACAGAACCGTAAGGATCAGTACCTGTGATAACCATCTTTTCTTCATCTTCCTCTAAATATATTTTGATACCAGCACTTTTCATTCTCAGGCTTTCTTCCCGGGAATTTCAACAACCTGATATAGTGATAAAAAGGATCGAAAATGACCTGTAGCTGCCAAGCCCGTTTAAATACAATGGTAACAAATAGTTTTGATTCAAAGAATGCCTCCCGAAGTTCCCGGCACGGAACAAAGGAACGGGAGCGAGTATCTTTGTTCCACTCTATCTGCTTTAATAAATAGTATGAAGAATATAAAAAATGTTTGGTTCGGATTGCTCATTGCGCTTACGGCCTGTGATGCCGGGGGTGGCGATAACAAGGTTCCGGCTGCTGCTGACGGCAGGGCCTGGGCTGATCCCATAGAGGAAGCACACAGGAAGGAAGCATGGCAACAAGAGCAGGTGCTAAAAACACGGATAGCTTATTTTTCAGGCGAAGAAGTTCGGTTCGCAGGGTGGATGTATATGGAGACGAACGGCAGTAAATCACGGTTTGAACTGGACAACGGCAGCATTGCTGTATTTGATGGCGAAAAGGCGTGGGTGGTGCCGGATACCGGTTTTCAAAAGGCAAGGTTCCATTTGCTCACGTGGCCCTACTTCCTGGCTGCACCTTATAAGCTCAACGATCCCGGCTCACATTTGACGGATCTTGGAACCCGTACTTTGCAGGGAGCCGAACTTCCTGCTGCTAAATTGACCTTTGATGAAGGAGTAGGTGATACCCCGGATGACTGGTACATTGCATACATGGATCAGGAAACGAAACGATTAAAAGCATTGGCTTACATCGTAACCTATGGTAAGCCGGAAGAGAATGCTGAGGATGATCCACACGCTTTAATATACGATGAGTTTGTGATGGTCAATAAAATTCCGGTTGCCACGGAATGGAGGTTGTGGGAATGGAATGAGAAAGCGGACGTAACAAAAGCCCTGTCTCATCTCAGGCTTGGCAGCATTTCTTTCATAAACATGGAGGATAGTTTATTTATCAAACCAGAAAACGCAACGGAGGATGTGTTACCAGAGCTGAACGTCCAACAGCAATAAGCGTTAGAATTTTATGACTGAACAGGATTTTTTAATTCTGTTTATAAATTTTCAATAAGGAGTTTTATTTATAATTTTGGATATACTGTTATTTTAATGAAATTAATGCAGGATGAACAGGTACTGAAGCGAGTAGTCCTGGTCTTATTTTCATTTTTTTAAAAACCTTAGTAACAGGAAAAATAAAAGCAACCTAACCTTATTTTTCCCCCTGACTGTATAGCCGTCAGAGGGCTCCAAACCCACGGACGACTAATAACCAATTCCTGGCCTTTTGACCAGACGGGAATCATTTAGTGTGTCTTTATAGTCTAAAAATAAAATGGTTAATTATAAATTCAAAATTTATTAAAATTGTAAAAGATGCATTTTTATTCCATCCTCCTTATTTAATTCCAAAGCAGGAGCCGGTATTTTAATAAAAGAAATTACATCCAAAACCGTGTTCCATGTTTTGCTTCCTGTTTCAATGCCGGCCAGGTCGGCATCCAGGCTGAGATAATATTGGCGGTAGCGCGGAAAAGGCGGAACAGGATTTCCATTCACTTCGGCAGGATTGGCTATGGCGCCAATCATGCCTTCAGCGCCATATCCGGCTGACAAGCAAAGCCAGGGCGGCACTTGCCATTTCTTCGGAGTGAATTCGGCAATCGGAACGGAGAGCCAGATGGTTTGCCCGTTGTAATCTTTCAGCATTTCCTGCATCAGTCCGTCTCCCAGGGTGTTGGGGCGATGCTGTGCATATTTTGTGGGTGAGAAGCTGAACTTGAGCACAGCTTTTTGTTCCTGCCAAGCCAGTTGCTGCGAAATAAAAATAACGGAACCTGCGGCATTGGCAGCCAGGTCACTCAATGAAAAGCCCCATTTTTCAGAGAAGCCGTCCAGTATTTCAATGGGAGTTTGAAGTACAAAACCGGCAATGCCACCGATCCAGGCGGACTTATTTTCAGACACTCCGCTCCACCTGCAGGCTTTATAGGCAAGCAAGCTTTCGTGATAGGCGGTAATCACATGTCCTGCCTTGTCCATTTGCAGCCATTCGCGGCTGTCATTAAATAAATGAAATCGGCTACGGCCAAAATCCTTGTACCATAGTTCGTTAAGCCCGATGAGCGTTCCGGCATAGAGGGCAACTCCGGTAACCGCTATCAGCCTTGCACGGCCCGGATGATAGCCGGTATCAGTTGGAGAAACATCCTCCTCCTGTAATTGCAGACTCAAGGTATCGGGATGCGGAGACTGGCAGTACAACAGGGATGGGGAAGCCAAGACGAACATCAGAAACAGGACGCGGAGAATTGTTAAATCCATTGCTTCAAAAATATGACACCGACAGGAGATAGGCGCTCGTAAATAATTGGGAGATTTCTTCAATCGTTGCGGTTGGCTTTTGCTTTAGCTTTGCTGCAAATTATACGCTATGCCCTTGCTGAACTGGCCTGAAATCCTCGAAATCGCATTTTTTGTTGTCTCGGTTGCTGAACTTATCTTTCTGTTTTTCTTCTTCATCAGGCTGCCGCTGTTCAAAGTAGATTGCGATACGCAGATACGAGAAATGCCCGTCTCGGTAATTATCAGTGCAAAGAACGAGGCCCGGAATCTGAGCAGGTATTTGCCCCTCATTCTGGAGCAGGATTATTCGAGCTACGAGGTAATTGTGGTAAATGACAAATCCTTTGACAACACCCGTGAACTATTGGAAGAACTCAGCGCGAAATATCCACACCTTCAGGTGGTTCAGGTAGAGGAGCATATTCACGACTTCAAGGGGAAAAAGCTGGGATTGACCCTGGCCATCAAAAGGGCCAATCACGAATTCCTGCTATTTACAGATGCTGATTGCCGTCCGCGAGACAAACAATGGCTGAAGCTGATGCAACGCAATCTACAGGAAAAGGACATAGTGCTTGGGTTCTCGCCCTACATGCGAAAAGGAAATCTGATCAATACTTTGATCCAATATGAAACATTCCACACGGCATTCCAGTATTTTTCCTTTGCGCTGGCCGGAATGCCCTATATGGGCGTGGGTCGTAATATGGGATATAAGCGCTCGCTATTTTTCAGTGGGAAAGGCTTTGCCAATCATCTTGGCGTTGCTTCCGGGGATGATGATCTTTTCGTGAATCAGCACGCCACCAAGGAGAACGTAGCTATTGAACTTTGCCCCGAAACCCATATTCTGAGCGAACCGAAGGAAAACTTTTCGCAGTGGATGTACCAGAAAAGACGGCACCTTACGAGTGGAAAGTTTTATCGTAAAAAGCACCGGGCGATCCTGCTGATGAGTTGGTGGATCAATTTCCTGTTTTATGCGCTGTTTGCTGCGGTCATGGTGGCCGATCCGCAGAATTATATCGTGCCTGCCATTTTTGGCGGAGTTTTCCTCAGCCGGGCTGTCATTATTGTTTTATCACTTAAAAAGCTGAAAATGATGTTCATGGCCTGGTGGGTGATGTTGCTGGATATACTTTTCCAATTGTTTCTCTACCCGCTGTTAGGGTTGTTTATGATGGTGAGCCGAAAGCCATCCAACTGGTGAGCACATGAAAATAACCCGATACTTTCCCGGCCTTACGGACAAACAGCAACAGCAATTGCAGACGCTCGAAACCGGCATTAAGGAATGGAACGAAAAGATCAACCTGATAAGCCGCAAGGATATTGAGAACCTGATGGAGCGGCACATTCTGCACAGCCTCGCCATTGCCCGTATTATTAGTTTCAAGGGTGGCACTACAATAATGGATGTGGGCACAGGAGGC
The DNA here is from genome assembly GCA_040880525.1 of Bacteroidia bacterium. Taxonomy (NCBI): domain Bacteria; kingdom Pseudomonadati; phylum Bacteroidota; class Bacteroidia; species Bacteroidia bacterium. The sequence goes on along the minus strand of JBBDIG010000042.1, from coordinate 534 downwards.
GGTTTTCCCGGTTTGCCGCTGGCCATACTTTTCCCCGGCAGCCATTTTCTTTTAGTAGATTCAATTGGTAAAAAAGTGAAGGTGGCCAAAGACCTGGTGGCCCGCCTGGAACTTGGCAATGTTGAGGTAGCGCAAACGAGGGTGGAGCAGGTTGAGGATGAATTCGATTTCATTACAGGCCGGGCAGTTACACGGCTTCCGGAGTTCTGCAACCTTGTCCGCGACAAGATCATTACAGCCTCTTTTAATCATCTGTATAATGGCGTCCTCTATCTCAAAGGTGGTGACCTGAGTGATGAGTTGCGGGCGCTGCCAAAGCGTGCGCGGGTAATGGTTTATCCCATTTCCGATTATTTTGATGAAGAATATTTTCAGACAAAGAATGTTGTGCATGTGGCACTGTAGCCGGCAATCTTTAATTATGGCCAGCATTTAGGAAAGATATTCGCTATTTTTGCATTCGCATTAACAAAAAGGTACCGTGGCCGAGTGGCTAGGCAGAGGTCTGCAAAACCTCGTACAGCGGTTCGAATC
>JBBDIG010000041.1 GCA_040880525.1 Bacteroidia bacterium | reverse complement strand
AAAACGAATTAAATCAGCACTTTAGAATTGCGATCTAAAAGCCTATACCTATAAGGTTTTATTAAATAAGGTTTTAACAGGGGGGCTGGGTTACTAAGGTTTATTCTGAAAAATAAGGTTGGGCAGGATACACTTAGGCTGTCAGAGGGTTCCAAACCCTTAGACGGCTGGCAACTACAGGATGGGCAAAGAATGGATAAAATTCTTCTATTAAAAATAGAGATAATACCGTTTAACCTTTACCATTATGCTAATGCGATTTAACCTGATATTATCCGTAGCGTAGGGTTTAAACCCTACGCTACGGATAATTATGCATTAAATCACCACAATGAATTTTCACTAGAATCCGTGTTCAGCCAACCTTTTTTGCCAAAAGCCAAAAGCAAACGGGTAATCGCCAATCACTAATCGAACAATTCTTCCTTCTTCTTGCTATGCTCATGTAATAAAAGGAATGGTGCGGAATGAACAAGCTTCCATTTTTCCTTTTATATTGGTTTTAATTATCATTTTAAATTTGAAACATCATGGCCAACTGTTATGCACTCATCGGATGGAGCCTTCCGGTAATTGAAAGTATGCAAAAAGCATCGAAACCCTATGTCGTGGTTTCTCTTCCGGACTTTGAGCCGTATGCAAAGGAGAACAACATCCCATTCGTAAGTTACCACCTGGATGAATGGAGCGACACCTCTAATTCCCTGGACCTTCTCGAAAAGCTGAAGCCGTACAATGCCGATGTGGCTGTGCCGCTTTACGAAGAGACTGTGGAATGGGCCGGGGCGCTCAATTCTATGTACCGTGATGACCCACGGGTAATGAACCGCGCATTTTTGTTCAGGAATAAAGCAATGATGAAACGCAAGGCCCTGATTGGTGGCCTGCGCGTGGGGCTGTTTGAAGAGGTGCATAATCGCGAGCAGGTCAGGGAATTTATGAAGCGGCTGAACCAGGCCAATCTTCAGCTTGATGGGGAAGAAGATAGTTGGGTACACCTGAAGCCTTTTGCTGCTGCCGGAACCATTGGTCATCGCCTGCTCCGTTCACAGGCTGATATTGATGAAAAGATTGAGGATGCTGATTTTCCATGCCTGGCTGAAAGCCACCTCTCCGGCCGTGAATTTTCGTGCGAAGCATACATTCATGCCGGGAAAATTCGCTTTCTGAATATTACTGAATACGTACACCTGGGATATTCCAACTTTATACCTGAAGGCCATTACCTGGCTTCAAAGCGGCCCCTCATCATGCAGAAGATGGAGCAGTTGATAAAAATATTCGGGATAGAATACGGGATGATCCACCCTGAATGGTTTCTTGATGAGAACGATGAACTGAGTTTTGGCGAAGTGGCATGCCGGATACCGGGTGGCCACATTCTGGAGCTTGCGGGCAAAGCCTATAATTTCGATGCGCTGGCTGCTTTTGTAATGATCCACGACCCTTCACTCACCGAGGCTGAACTTGATGAAATTTTTCCGCCCAGGGATTATAAACCAGAAAATTACTATGGCAATGTGATGATCTATCCCCGAAAGGATCAAATTTCAAAACTGGAAATTCCGGATGAATTAAATGACGAGCCCTATTTTCTTGATCATACACTTATACCTCCTTATGCAGGTCAAAAAGTGAGTTCGCGGCAAGGTTTCGGCAACCACTTCGGCACTGTCAATTTCAGAGGCGAAGACCCTGACCGCATGACAGAATTACTGAAATACTACGAAAACGTGGATTTCTATATTTAACCCAAAAACATTCACTAATAATATTAATGATCGCAATCGCGGAGAACATCCATACTAATCTCGAAGAAAGCCTCCATGAGTTGAAAGAGGCAACACCGCTGACGAAAGATGAAAAAGCACGCAAACTCGTTAGCCAGTTAGACACGTTCATGCAAACCACGGAGGGAATCCAGTCCGTTTATGAGAAAATCCTGGAGATAGAAAAAGCAGGGGTATTTGGAAACAGCGCCTGGAAAGATCCCGGGAAGCTAATACCGGGCTTTGTAAAAGGTACGTTGCGTGCCGGCCCCCCAAGCGCTTCCATTGAAATGCTGAGTGAACTGCGGATGCTGGCCTATGCCGAGCAGGACGTTCAGGATCCTGTGATTAAAAAGGAGGACGCAGCGGCATATATCCAGGAAGTAATTGTCCATAATCTTGAATTCGTATTCCAGGACCTGACCGAGGAATCACGGGTGGTGATGAGCCGGCAGGAGCTTCAGAAGGTTTATAACCTGTTTCAGTTTATTATTGATAAATCAGGTCTGGAGGGGATAAAGGAGAAACTGGCAGAGGAAATACGGTTGACCTGCGAACAGCGGCCGGTAGTTACGCTCAGGATACGGCAGCTTATCCATCTTGTTGATTCAAAGCTGGAACTGAATGAAGATGCTGAAGCTGACAGGCAACTCAAGTATTATGTTGATGCGTTGCTGCGTCCCAGCAAACTTTCCCGTAAATACCCTGATCCGGAAAAATATGCCGCTGCCATTGCCAAAGCTGGCTTGCCGACATTAAAAGCTGAAGCTGAGCAGGTCTCCGGCTTTCTGAAAAACACCGGACTCAGCAATCCTTATGTTGCCGCACTCATGCTGCATTCCGTGGAAAAGCATCCAGAGATCTTACCGCTTGTACTGGGATTGAATGACGCTGGCAAAGCCGAATGGGAAACTAGTACCAAACGGATTTCAGCGCTCATCAAAGAAACTTTCAGCATCTATAATTACTTCGGAATTTACGGGCTGGCATGTATGCTGGAGCGGAATCTCTTCACCAGAAGTCCGGTAAGTGCCGGGTTGAATAATCTGCGCAAAGCCCACATTCTTCCGCAGGTGGAGGAGAGGATTCTGAAAACCATCATCAACCGGCATCCTTCTGTAACGGCACGGCAATACCTGATTGATGCTACCGTACGGATGCTGGGATTGCCACTGGGAATCGGGCAGGGCAATAATGCCACATGCCAGTCAGCACGCGGCATGAGCATGTGGAGCCAGCATGCCCCGGCCAAGCTGCTGAACACGATCATCACGGTGGCGACCCAGAACAATCTGATTATGCGCTTTGAGAATACTGACCTGGAAAGCAGCAAGCTGGGAAAGGGACTTATTGATGAACTGGATTATAATCTGGACCCGGTTTCAGCCGTACTGGTTCCGCATTTAGATAAGGTATATAATGAAATGATGCGCATGTCTGCGGGCCGTGGAGAGGATCAGCATAAATGGGTGAATCCGGCTCTGTATGGCCAATGGGTGCAGGTGGGCTTTGCTTCGGCTTACGACTATTTTACCAATACAATTCTGGATTTTCCTGGTTTCGTGAGGCTGTTCTATGCCGCATTTCATCCTAAGTATAATGGCGAACGGATGATGGTTTTTCCAAATCCTGTGGGCATATTCATTACCACCAACACGGGGCTGATGGTAGGATTTCATGCCGTGTCTTTACTGCGCGTAAAGCATGATCCTAACAGCGGAGAAATGCGCGCCTACTTTCTGAATCCGAACAATGAGGGACGCCAGGACTGGGGACAGAATATAAAGCCTACTGTAAATGGAAATGGTGAACGGCATGGAGAAAGTTCATTGCCTTTCCACGAGTTTGCCGCCAGGCTCTATGCTTTTCATTTTAATGAACTGGAGGTAAAAGACAATTTGAGCAAAGTACCCGCTAAAGAAATTGACCGTGTGGTGAAGTTGGCCAGCGAGAGTTGGGGGAAATCATATACCTGGTCTGCTCTTGTTAAACAATGGGTATAGCGGTTTGGATTTTAACGGTTAAAAAAAAAGGCCCTTCGCGAGGAGGGCCTTTTTTAGCTATCAGATTATTTCCTGTGGATCAGTAAAGCGAGACGTGAATATCCTGCCGGGGCCGAACGCTATATACCGGGATAGGGGAGTGGTTCACCATCTGCTGGGCATAAGGGCCAAGTACGAGATTGGAGGCATCAATTTCCTGCTCGGTCATAATCGCGATCAGTGAAGCCTTTACTTCCTTCGCATATTCTATCGTAGCATTGGTGATGTTATCCCCATAAACCGTATCGGTTTTCCAATCCACATCGTATTCCTTGATATAATCCACGACCTGCATCTGGTACCGGGTGATGCGGTTTATGACGCCTTCGGTCCTGTCAGAGATTACGGCAAGCACATGAATGGAGGCATTGAAATACTTGGCAAACTCCACCGTATGCGGCACCTTTTGCCGGGTTTCGGGTGAATTGTCAAGCGGAAGTACAATTCTGGTGATCTCGTACTGTTCAAAATTTTTGCGCAGCGTAAGGACCGGGCAGGGCGCCTGGGAAACGACCTTGAAAGAATTGCTCCCCATCCAGAATTCCTCAACCCCGGAGCGCCCATGCGTGCCCATTACGATCATAAATGTATCAATCTCCTCGGCTGCCTGGGCAATTTCTCTGGAGATTTTCCCCGCCCTGATGTGGCGGTGTAGCGAAATTCCATTTTCCGTGCTGAGCCGGTCAATAAGCCGGTCCAGGTTATCTGCAATTTCGGTTTCGCTGAACTCATCTTTGGAATTACCAAAGAGAGAAAAAACGCTTTTGTCAGGTTTGACGTGCAATAAATGAATCTCTGCACCCATCTTTTTTGCAATATAAATGGCGTGCTGAAGTGCATTGATCGAGTCTTCTGAAAAATCTACTGGTGTAAGGATCCGCTTCATAGGCTTTGAATTTTGGTGAAATTTTTAATACTACAATACAGGCAGCTTTTTGGCTGCGCGATTTTAAACGTTTTATTTAAGTTTTATCCAAACTTAATATCATTCTTGGAATCGGATGATGCAAACTGCTTAATTTATTTCCCTGAAACGTATGGATGGAGCGGTTTATATCCTTTCCCGGTTACTCTCTATTCTTAATCTCGTAAGTGATCCCAATGTTCAATACCTCCTTGAACTGTGTGGCAGGTCCGGTGGTGCCATCTTCCGTTTCTATCTCAATGTCATGGTCATAGATGAGATGCGTGGAGAAATTGGCGGAGATAAAGTCATTTACTTTAAATACAGTCATCGTTTGCCAATCCACATCAATAAGGGTTGGCGTTTGATAATTGGAAAATAAATTGAGGGAAGTCTGGAGTGTCACATTTTTCATCAGTTCCAGTTTCAGGCGGCTGCTGAAGTTTGCTCCGAATTCCGTTCTTATCATTTCGCCATTCTCATTGCCATATATTTCCCTTGCTGCAAGCGTATCATCCAGTACAAAGGTGGTTTTCATGGTGAGCGGAGAGAGAAATAAGTAGAATCGCTTATTGGGCTGATATTCAGCACCCAGGGCCGTTAGCAGGTAACCCGGTGCCATAAACCGGGAAATGACCCTGCGCTGATCTTCGCCTAATGAGTCAGTGTAAAATTCATAACCCACATCCATTTGCGTTTGGAAATCAAGAAGAAATGATACGTTGAAATTCTTGATAAAGGCTCTGCCGGCTTTACTGCTGATTTGCAGGCGGTCGTCACTTTTAATCCATTGGCCATCGCGGCCCTGTTTCAAAATGCTATAGCCTGCCTCCAGATCGTTAATCCAGCTCCAGGAACCCTTAATATAATCGGCATCAGCCTGCAGGAGGCTTCCAAAGGCCATCGTACTTTGTCCGCCACCCTGCCAGTTTGAAAGGCCGGTTTGGTTAAAGTTCAGGGAAAAGACACTGCCTAGCGTCCATGCAGTATCTTCCTGTGGTACTGCAGTTATTTGAGCATCAGAATTCAGTGGAAAATAAAACAGCACTATCAGGAAAAAAGTAAAAGGTTTCAGCATTAAAATATTTATTTTAAAAGGTATAAACGTGATGATGCAGGTGCGGTTCGTATGCCGTCTGAGAATAATTAAACAAAGGGCGAAGACCGGGGCTTGCTGAAGTCGAAACGGGTACTCACCTTTGCACTCATTTCTCTATGATCCGCTCCATCTACACCGCGCAGTTCTGGCTGCTTTGCCTAAGCTCCTTTCTCTTTTTTGCCAGTTTTAATATGATCATTCCTGAACTGCCGGGTTACCTCAGCAGCATGGGCGGCCAGGATTATATTGGTCTCATCATTTTTCTGTTTGCTCTGACGGCCGGTATTTCCAGGCCCTTCAGCGGAAAACTTACTGATCGCATCGGGCGGATCCCGGTTATGGTGGCCGGAGCCGTGGTGGCCGCTATTTGCGGAGCCATTTATCCATGGGTGTCAGCCGTATGGGCTTTCCTGCTATTGCGGTTTTTCCATGGATTCAGTACGGGTTTCAAGCCAACGGGTACGGTGGCATACCTGGCGGATATTGTCCCGGCAAATCGCAGAGGCGAGGCCATTGGGGTGGCAGGACTCAGTGGCAGCCTGGGTATGGCTTCAGGTCCGGCCCTGGGTAGCTGGCTGGCGGAGTTGTGGTCTCTCGATCTCATGTTTTACGCATCTTCGGCTTCTGCGCTGCTGTCTGTGCTCATTCTGGCCGGAATGAAGGAAACGCTCTCTTTCCCGGAAAAATTCAAGATTTCTGTGCTCCGGATTTCCTGGGCCGATGTTTATCAAAAGAGTGTGGTTACGCCTTCACTCATTATGATGCTGACAGTTTTTTCTTTTGGCATTATCCTCACCATTATTCCGGATTACAGCGAATTCATCGGGCTTACCAATAAGGGCTGGTTCTTTACTGTTTTTACACTTTCTTCGGTGGGTATCAGGTTTTTTGCCGGCAAGGCTTCTGATAAATTCGGGCGGATAAATGTTATGCTGGTTTCCACTTCACTGCTCATGCTCTCCATGATATTGATCGCGCTCTCCGAAACGCCATTTGCTTTGCTTTCAGCAGCAGTGGTTTTCGGAGTGGCTGCAGGTATGAACGCTCCTACGCTCTTTGCCTGGGCCATAGATCTGAGCGATAAAAAATACTTTGGGCGTGCGATGGCCACGCTCTACATCGCCCTGGAAATAGGAGTGGGTTCGGGCGCTTTAATTTCAGGAACGATATACAGCAGCGATGATTCCCGCTTTCCTTATGCATTTTCATGTGGCGCCATTACAGCAGGCTTTGCATTAATATTCCTTATTTGGAAAAAGACGCAGGCGCAGGCGCAGGCCGGTCTGGAAAAGAAAACACCCTGACAATTTTTTCCTGCCAGGGTGTTTTTTTATTCCTGATTTAATTCTAAAAAACTAAAGGGTTGCGGGCGATAAATTTCCTTCGTCCCCTGAGGCTTCTTTTTGTTTAGCTTCGGCCAGGGAATGTGAGTGGCGCTGGCTTTTGTCAAAAACCGTAGCCAGCCTGTCGCTGAGTACGTACATCACCGGTACGATCACCAAAGTGAGAAAGGTAGCGAAGGTTAGTCCGAATACCACTGTCCACGCCATAGGTCCCCAAAACGCAGCATTATCGCCTCCCCAATAAATGTCTGGTTGGAAATGCGCCAGGAGCCCGTAGAAGTTAATATTCAAACCCGTGGCAAGTGGTATGAGGCCCAGTACTGTGGTGATGGCCGTAAGCAAAACGGGTCGCAGCCTGGTAGCACCGCCTTCTACAATGGCATCCACAAACTGATCATGCGGAAGACGCTGCTCCTCCAGCCCTAATTCTTTTCTCATTCGCTTGCGGACAAGATCGGTATAGTCAATGAGTACGATGGCGTTGTTCACCACAATTCCTGCAAGTGAGATAATTCCAATACCGGTCATGATCACAATAAAGTCCATCCGAAATACCAATAATCCGAGGAAAACTCCAATGGTGCTGAAGATCACCGAGAAGAGGATGATAAGGGGTTTGATGATAGAATTGAACTGAGATACAAGTATTAATACAATGGCAAAGACCGCTATCATCATTGCCTGAACCAGGAAAATGAAAGATTTTTCCTGCTCTTCCTGTTCCCCTGTAAATTTCACATCGTATCCGGCAGGCATTTCAAAGTCGCTGAGCAATTCTTGAATTTGCCCTACGATCTGCGTTGCGTTTCCATCTCCGGTTACGTTGCTGTAAATGGTAATTACCCTGTCAAGATCCTTTCTTTTTACAGAACCGTAGGTTGAACTGTATTCAAGCTCGGCCAGGGCCGAAATAGGAACTTGCTGAACGTTGCCGCTTGCCTGGTCTCTGAAAGTAATTCGCTGATTCATCAGCACTGGCAGATTATACCGGTATTTGTCATCCAGCTTCAGGGTAATTTCATATTCATCTTCCCCTTCCTTGAATTTGCTGATTTCTTTACCAAAGAGCGCGGTTCTGAGATCTGAAGCTATTCGTCCGGTGCTGAGGCCATATCTGCGCGCTTTTTCCCTGTCAATATTCATGAGGATCTGAGGCTTTTGAGTCTCCAGGTCCATCTTGAGTTCCTCAATTCCATGAATGTTAGCATTATCAATCGTTTGGATGAGGTTTTCACTCAATGCGATCAGTTCATCGTAATCTTCTCCGCTTACTTCAATATTGATCGGTTTGCCGACCGGAGGTCCCATTTGATTCTTATCAACTGTAATTTCAACACCGGCAAGATCATTAAAAGAATTGCGCAAGTCCTCCATGATGGCTTTTGTAGAGATGGTATCTCTGAATTCATATTCCACGAATGAAATGGTAATGCGGCTTCTGTTGGGAGTGATATTATTTCCCATGTCCATATCATCTCCCGCCCCTGCCCCCACGTTGGCAATTACAGCTTCCACAGCATCTCCGTAAGGTTCCATTATTTCAAAAATCCGCTTCTCCATAATTTTGGTAACCGAATCAGTATATTCAATGTCGGTCCCGATGGGGAGCTCGGCAAAGACATTTATATACTGCGGATCATTATCCGGAAACAGGTCTATCTTGGGAGCAAACATTCCAAACAGCATCAGCACGAGGATGAGCACAGCGAAGGTTCCTCCAAAATAGAAATAGGGCGCTTTGCCTATCAATGCGGAGCGCAAGTGTGATCTGTAAAATCGCTCTAGCCTAGGCATCGCTTTTTCCTGAAACCAGTGGGAGGTAGGGTTGAGCACATACATATTAAGAACCACCAGAAAGGCACCCACGATAAGCAACCCACCCAGCAAATTGAGATTGATGGTATAGCACAGGACTGCCACGAGAAGCATTATCATGCTGATGATAATCAGTTTTTTACGTCCCTTTTTGGCTTTGTCATCCAGCTTCATGAAGTAAGATGCGAAAACCGGGTTGATAACGAGGGCTACGAAAAGTGAGGAAGAAAGGACAATGATCAGCGTAATAGGGAGGTACTTCATGAATTCCCCGATGATGCCCTGCCAGAATGCGAGCGGAACAAATGCGGCAACGGTAGTAAGCGTGGAGGTGATAATGGGCAGCGCTACTTCTCCGGCTCCTTCTTTCGCGGCCCGTAATGGCGAATAGCCTTCCTGCATCAGCCTGTATATATTTTCGATGACTACAATCCCGTTGTCCACCAGCATTCCCAGCGCCAGGATAAGCCCGAACAGCACCATCATATTCAGCGTAACGCCAGAAAAATTGAGCACCAAAAAAGCCATGAACATTGACAATGGAATGGCCATCCCTACGAATAGTGCATTTCTTACACCCATAAAAAAGAGCAGCACTAAAACCACCAGAATCACACCTGAGATGATGCTGTTTTCCAGGTTGTTTACACTATTGCGGGTAAACTTGCTCTGATCATTTGTAATATTAATCGTTACATTTTCAGGGAGCTTCTCAGCCTTGGCCGTCTCAATAAGTGCAGTGATCTTATCTGCAGCTTTCAGCAGATTTTCTCCGCTCCTCTTTACCACTTGCAGCGATATAACGGGTAACCCACCGGAGCGGGCGTAGCTCTCGCGCTCCTGGTAACTGTCGCTTACGGTAGCCACATTGCGGAGATAAACCGTACGGTCTTTTTCCTTTTTAACGATCACATTCTGAAGCTGCATCGGATCCTGGAATTCGCCCGTGATTCTGATGGTCCGCCTGAAATCATCTGAAAGGAGATCGCCTGCAGACATTGACATATTTTCATTGCTGATGGCGGTTTCAATATCAGAGAACGAAACCTGGCTTGCCGCCATAGCAAAGGGATCTGCATTAATATATATTTCTCTTTCCAGCGCTCCCAGAATGTCGGCACTCGAAATTTCACTAAGACCCTCGATATCATCCTGCAGATATTCCGCGAATTCTTTCAGTTTATCCAAATCATAATCACCGGAAATATTTACGGTCATGATAGGAAACTCACTGAAGTTGATTTCGAAGACGTTTGGATCATTATCCAGGTCAGTCGGCAAATCCTTTTTTGCCCGGTCCACGGCATCTTTGGTATCCTGCAAAGCCTTAGGAATATCCACCCCGGGATTGAACTCTACGATTATGGTGGAAAAATCCTGGATAGATGTAGAACCGATCTTCTTCAGCCCCGTCAAAGATTTCAGCTCTTTTTCTATGGGCCGGGTGATAAGATTTTCCATATCCACCGGAGAGTTTCCAGGATATGCGGTACCTATATATATAGTAGGTATTACAATTTCAGGAAAGGATTCTTTGGGGATAATGATATAGGAGTATAGACCTCCGAATGTAATAAGGAGCGTAATGATGAGTACGCTGATCCTGTTAAGGAGCGAAAGATTGGTGATCCCAAATGAACGTATCACCTTGTTTTTATCGGGTGCTTTTTCAGTGCTCATATTTACTGTTTGAAATAAAGGAGAGAATTTTCCCTGTTAAAGCTGATTTTGGGCGGTCTCACTCTTCAGGCGAATGGGGTCGCCATCTGTCAGATCCTGGTAGCCTCGTGTGATAAGTCTTTCATTGCCGCTGAGGCCGGTGAGCACTTCTGTCTCCAGATCGTAAGTGTTGCCGGGTTCAATAAAAACCTTTTTTGCTACTGGCCCTTCGTTGGTTTTATCTGCCACAAAAACAAATGCGCCCCGGTTGGATTGCTGTACTACATGGGTAGGCACAATTACCGTATTTTCACTGGTGTAGTCATTCAGCTTCAGAACCGCCATCACATTGGGTTTTATCTTTTTGTCGCGGTTATCCAGCAGCACATCCACCCGGAAAGTTCTGTCTCCAGGATTCACGACCTGGCTTACATACGTTACGGGAACATTTATATCGAGGTTAAGTGAAGGAAAGCTGACGAGGGCGGTGTCTCCTGTTTCTATCTTACCAATGTATCGCTCTGATACTTCAGCAGAAACCTCGATCTTATCCAGGTTTACCACCCGGAAAAGAGGCTGAGCAGGATTGGCCATTTCGCCAGGATTCAGCATTACCTCGTCCACCATTCCGTTAATGGGCGCGGTGATCTGCGTTTTTGAAAGCTGAGCCCGTGCAGAGTTGATCTGGTTTTCCAGGCTTTCTTTCTGGTTCTTAGCCTGCAGATATTGCATTTCAGAACCAATATCCTGTTTCCAGAGCCTTTCCTGTTTCTCAAAAGTGGTGTTGGCCAGATCGTAAGCTGTTTCGAGTTCCTCAATGTTGCGGGCTATGATGTCGTTGTCCAGCTTCGCGAGCAATTGTCCCTCGCTCACTCTCTGGCCTTCTCTCACAAGGATCTGCAGTATTTGCCCGGACACGTCAGGATAGACCTGAACATTCTGGCGTGATTTCGCGGTGCCCTGAATTTCGATGAAATGCCGGAAAATGCCGGTGTCAACAGGATCCACCTCTACCAAAGTCACGTTCTTGCGATAGTTCGTGGAGGTATCCAGTTTTGCTATCTCAATTTGCAGGGATTTTATTTCTTTCTCGATTTCCTTTAGTTCAGCCTTTTTCTCTGAAAGCTCCTTCTTTTTAGCGTCCAGATCGCCTTCTCCATTGCCGCTGCATGCCTGTATTCCGGCTGCAAGCATCAGAAGTATGATTAGTTTTTTCATGTTTAAATTGATGCTAATAGTTTTCATTCTGTTAAAATTCATCGTTTCAGTCAGCATATTGTCCGGTCGCCTTTTGTAGCTCAGCCCGTGCAATCAGCAATTCATAAAGGGCAGTGAAGTAGTTGGTTTGGGTTTGATAAAAGGAGGATTGGGCAGTGCTCAGTTCCAGGCTGCTGCCTACTCCTTCTTTATATTTAATATTGCTTTTTTCATGTATCCGCTCGGCCAGTTCCAGGTTTTGCTCCTGCGTAGCGAATTGTTCCTGCGCGGTAAGCAGATCATTCCTTGCCTGCGCCACTTCCAGGCTTACGGATTCAGAAAGGTTATCCTGTTGATTCAGTATTTTTTCCAGTTCCAGTTTTGATTGCTGTATCTGAGCACTCTTCGTAAAGCTGTCCCATATTGGCAATCGCAAGGTTACGCCCAGAATGGTGCTCGGAAACCAGGGGTAGCCTGATTGCGTAAAGTTGAATTCATTTCGCTGTGCCACTTGCTGGTGAATAAAGCTGCCACTAATGCTTGGCAGGTACGAAACGTTATAGCTTTGTGTATTAAGTTTCTGAAGTTCTGCCTGAGTTTGCAGAAGCTGATATTCGATCCTGTTCGAGGTATAATCACCCTCCGCAACGGGGGACGCAGGTTCATTGGCAAAACGTTCAAGGCTGTCGGTTAGCAGAATATCATCCGCCATCGGATAGCCCATCTGGAATTTCAACAGGAGCCTGGCGGCATCCTTTTGCCGTTCTAACGCATTGATCTGGTTCTCCAGGTTATTCAGGTTCAGTTGCAGGCGGTCAACATCAAGCTGTTCCACGAATCCATTTTCGTAAAGCTGTTGCGTTTCAAAAAGTTGCCGTTCAGCTTCTTCCATATTGCGTTGCATAAACTGAAGATTGGTGGAGGAGAGGAGTGCAGTAAAGTAGGCTTTCTCCACGTTGAGTTTTACGTCCAGCTCTGACAGGTGCGTTTGCCGCTGAGAGAGTTCTGCATAAACCGCAGCAGCCTTGAGTCCAACGAAATAGGTGCCGTCAAAAAGCAGTTGATTTACGCTCAACTGGGCGGTGAGATTGTAATTGGTGCCAAAGCGAATTTCTTCGAATGTGCCGGGAGGTCCGCCAAAAAATTCAGCCGGAATAAGCTGCACAGGAATGTCGAGAAATTTCTGAAAATTAACCTGGCCATCCACCTGGGGAAGGCCAATAGCGCGGGTTTCCGCAATTTTTTTCCTTGCAATCTCCTCGTCCAGTCGGGAATTGCTGATATTCAAATTGTTCTGTAAGGCATAAAGCTGCGCCTCTTCCAGTGAAAAAGCGTTTTTCACTGCGGGTTCTCCGGCAATTTGAGCTAGCGCGCTAAAGGGTAAGAACAGTAGAATGAAAAGGATGATCCTGTTAAAAGTCATCTTGTATTTAAAATTAAAATTCAAGTTTGATTTCATTTTCGAGGTATTGGAGTCCTTTAGTTGTGGCAATGCCGCGGATATGATACACGAAGAGTTCGTGCAGAATAAGGCTGAAGGAAAATTTTTCCGGTGGGAAAATTTGAGTATCCATGATAATATCCATGCGGGCTATATAGAGTTTGGTGATAATTTCCCGGTTAAGTTCGCTTCTGTAAAGTCCTTGCTTTATCCCCTCTTCAAGATTTGCCATGATGTGGGCATAAACGAATTCATCGCGGTAAGCCTGAAAAGCTGTCCAGCTATCGTTGTAGTACTTCTTTATATCATATAGCACTGAAGGGTGTACCTGCCTGAATTGATGGCAGTTAAGTTGGAAAATGTGATTGAGCTGATCAATTGAATTTCCGGGAATCTTACCTGCTTCAATGAGCCTTTCTTTATGTTTTTCAAAGAAGTATAGGACCACCTTTTCAACGAGCTGGGCTTTATTTTGAAAATGCTCATAAAGGGTTTTCTTCGATACACCAAGCTGATTAGCAATCTCATCCATAGAAATGCTTTTGATACCACACCTGAAGAAAAGAGGCTGTACCTGCGAAATAATATCCTTCTCTTTTGTCATAAAGTTTTGTGTAGGGAACCATCGGATCCATTGGAAACTTTTAAAACCTTGAAAGTTTCGGCAAAGTTGGTGAGTTTTCTTAAGCGAGCAAAATGTTTTTGGAATTGAATTAAAGTTTTGATCTGGAAGTTGAAATCTTGGCAAAGGAAAGGTTCTTTTATAGTACTATGCAAAACATGGTACTATAAAAAATTGAGTAAGCGGAAAAGGATGGAAGAAGAGAGGTGGCCTGACGACCGGCAGTAAGCCTTGTTTACAGAAATTATCAGATGAAAGGGAGGTGAGTATTCCTCAGACCTTTTAACAGCGCAAGTCCCCTCATTCATTTGAAAATGATGAACCCTATATAGGAATTACCGAATAGTGAAGAGGAAAGGCTTATACCTTATAATAATCGCGGTACCAATTCACAAAAGCCTTTATACCTTCCAGCACGGGTGTGCCGGGTTTAAAGTCAATGGCAGCGTAAAGAGATTTTACATCTGCGTAAGTTTCAGGCACATCTCCGGGCTGTATGGGCATATAATTAATAGTAGCTTCTTTTCCTGCTACTTCCTCAATACATCTGATAAAGTGCATGAGTTCTACCGGAGAGTTGTTACCGATGTTAAAAACCTTGTACGGTGCAGTGCTGCGGGAAGGATCCGGAGCGGTTGTATTAAATGAAGGATCGCCCTGTGGTATTATCAGAAGGAGACGTTTAAGGGCTTCCACTATATCCAGAACATAGGTGAAGTCGCGCTTCATGTTTCCATTATTAAAAACCTGAATGGGCTTTTCTTCAAGAATATTTTTGGTAAAAAGAAAGAGCGCCATATCCGGTCTCCCCCATGGGCCATATACGGTAAAGAACCGGAGGCCGGTAGTAGGGATATCATATAAGTAGGAATAGGTATGGGCCATCAATTCATTGCTCTTTTTGGTGGCGGCATACATCGAAATTGGATGATCCACAGAATTTGACACCGAAAAGGGCTGTGAGGTGTTTAATCCATAAACCGAAGAACTGGAAGCGTATACAAGGTGTCTCACTTTATTATGTCTGCACCCTTCCAGGATATTTATAAATCCATCAATGTTACTTTGCACATAGGCCCTTGGATTTTGCAAAGAGTACCGGACACCGGCTTGCGCAGCGAGGTTGACAACGTAATCGAACTGCTGTTCATGGAAGAGTTTTTCCATTCCATCCTTATCTTCCAGATTCAACTGAATGAACTTGTGCCGTGGGCCACTGCTAAGGAATTTGCCATAAGAAATATTGTCAGTATTGAATCCTAACGCTTTAAGCCGGCCTGTTTTCAGGCTCACCTCATAATAGTCGTTAATTCCGTCAACACTGATAATTTCAAAGTTGGTATCGGCAATAAGCTTTTGCGCCAGGTGAAAACCGATGAATCCGGCAGTACCGGTGATAAGGATTTTGGGCATTGGGGAGAGGCTGTTTAGAGGCTCCAGTAAGTGAGGTCGGGCAATTGATCGCGAAAAATACCTTTAATATCCATCAGCACTGGACCATCTGATGAAAGGCTTGCGAAGTAGTCTGTTCCTTTGCCTTTATATTCATCGTGGGCAACAGCGAGGATGATCAAATCGTATTTTCCTTTGGGTTGCTCAATGAGTTTTATCCCATATTCATGTTCAAATTGTTCTGAGGATGCATGTGGATCAGTAACGTCTACATTCAGATTATAGCTCATAAGTTCACTCACCACATTGGCCACCTTGGAATTTCGAATGTCAGCAACATTTTCTTTAAAGGTTGCACCCAAGATCAGCACCCGGCATTGTTTCAGCGACTTATCTTTATCAATTAGCAGCTTGACCGCCTGCTTGGCAATATGTGCTCCCATGCCGTCATTGATCTGCCTTCCTGCGAGAATGACTTTAGCATGGTAGCCGAGTTCATCTGATTTATGCGTGAGGTAATATGGATCGACACCAATACAGTGGCCCCCTACCAGACCCGGGAAGAATTTAAGAAAGTTCCATTTTGTACCTGCGGCTTCCAGGACATCATAAGTATTGATATCCATTTTATTGAAAATGATCGAAAGCTCGTTCATCAGGGCAATGTTGAGATCGCGCTGAGTATTTTCAATGACCTTGGCTGCCTCAGCTACTTTAATACTACGGGCACGAAATACTCCCGCTGTGATGATGCTTTCGTAAACCTGGGCGATTATTTCGGCACTGCCCTCATCACAACCCGAAACTACTTTAGTGATGCGGGTAAGCGTGTGTTCTTTATCACCCGGATTGATCCGCTCCGGAGAATAACCCACTTTGAAATCGTCTATGTACTGCAGGCCAGATTCCTTTTCGAGAATAGGGACGCAATCTTCCTCTGTGCATCCGGGATATACAGTAGATTCAAAAACCACGATATCACCCTTTTTTAAAACTTTGCCTACTGTCGAACTGGCCCCGAACAATGGCCGTAAATCCGGAATGTTATGTTCGTCAATGGGTGTGGGGACGGCTACAATATGAAAAATGGCATCTTTAAGATCTTCGGTGTTGCTTGTAAAGAGAATGTCGCAACCGTTGAATGCCTCAGATTGCAGCTCTTCACTTGGGTCCATTTTGTTTTTCATCATCTGAACCCGCTTGTCATTAATATCAAAACCCACTACTGAGAATTTTTTTGCAAATTCCAGGGCAATGGGTAAACCTACATAGCCGAGTCCGATCACCGCGATCTTAGCCTCTTTTTTCTTTAATTTCTCAAACATGATTTTAGATGAAATGTGATTTTGATTAACCGGTGAAAATGCGTTTTACCAGAGATTTCTTCTTCTTTTCGTCTTCTTCGTAATACCCATATCCGTAGCCATAACCGTATCCATAGCCGTACTTGCCGCTATACTTGTAGCTATATCCGACCCCTGAACGCTTAAAGTCATTGAGGATTGTATAGATGTTACTGAAGCTTCCTTCACTGTAAATTTTATTGATACTTTTTACATACTCCACTTTGCTGTATCCCTGGCGAATAATGAAAATGTTGATATCTGAATGCCCCATTAGTATAGAAGCATCAGTAACCAATCCCACCGGTGGCGTGTCAAGAATTATATAATCGTATTGTTGTTTCAATTCTGCTAACAGCTCTTTCATCTTAGGGCTGAGAAGGAGTTCAGATGGATTAGGAGGAATGGGGCCGGCAGTGATCAGATCCAGGTTCTCGACTTTTGTTTTAGTTATAATGTCTCCAGAACTCGCTTGCCCGATAAGGTAATTGCTTAAGCCCAGTGTGTTTTCAATATCAAATTCGAGGTGAATTTTAGGCTTTCTCAAATCAAGGCCGAGGACGATCACCCTTTTGTCAGCATAAGAAAGTACGGAAGCCAGATTGATAGCACAAAAGGTTTTTCCTTCGCCTCCAACCATGGAGGTAATGAGGATCACGTTAGAATGCTCTTTATCTCCGTTAGTGCTGCCCAAATACTGTAGGTTAGTACGAATGCTGCGGAATGCCTCTGAGATAATGGATTTGGGATGACTATGAATTACAAGATTGGAATTTTTATCATTGTGTCCTACCGTACCTATAATAGGTATAGATGTTAAAGACTCTAAATGGGAACGGTCTCCGACACTGTCGTCAAGATAAACTCTCAGGTATGTAATGAGAGAAGGAATAGCCAGGCCAATAAATAAAGCGATCAAATAGTTACGTTTGGTGTCAGGGCTGATAGGACCGCTGACCGTGGCATAGTCAATTATTGAATTATCACTTACGGTGGCCGCTTTTGCAATTTCAGCCTCTGACTTCTTTTGAAGCAGATAGGAGAGTACGCCTTCCTGTATTCCAAAATTTCGTTGCAATCTCAGGAACTCCATTTCTGTTTCAGGAAGCGCACTAATTTCATTTTCATAAGTAGTGGCTATTTTCTCCAGTTCCCTTTGTCTAAGTCTTTTTCCTGCGATGATAGTGTTAATGTTCTCAGCAAGATCGTCCTTGAGCGTATTGATCTGGGTGGCGATGGCCTCCATTTGTGGAAGAGCTTCTTTGGCAGTTTGCAAGAGTTCCTTTCTGCGCTGCAGCAGCGTGATCAGTTCAATGATCAGTTTGTTCAATACCGGATCGGGGTTGTCATAGGCGCTTGGTATGATGGTCTCTCCAATGGTTGCCTCTGCAATGCGCTCTTCTTCAACGTACTGTTTGAGTAATTGCAGGCTTTTGATCTCGATATCCAGGATATGGATATTTTCCTCCAGGGCACTTACTTTTTCAAGGTAATTTTGGGCCTCTCCACTTATATTTATAATTCCGTGTTTTCTCTTGAAGTCTTCAAGCGCTATTTCCATTTCCTGAAAAGTTACGCGATTATTTTGAAGCTGTTCATCAATAAACATCACTGTCTTAGCGGCAATAAGGCTTTTTTCCTGAACCCCTTGTTCAATATATACATCCATTACTGCATTCAGGAAATCCTTCCCTCTTTCTGGCACCTGATCTTTCAATGATACCTCCAGTACTGTTGATTCTTCGATATTGGCAGTGCTGATTTTACCAGTATATTGCCTGGCAATATCCTTATTTGTAACGCGCCAAAACTGATATTCATCAGTATGCAAGCTGCCGTTCTTCGTTGAGGAATGGAAATATTCCGTAAGGACGATCCTTGCATTCAGGTACTCGTTGTTTATAGGTTCTCCAAAGCGATATTGCTTCTTAATTACCGAAGATTTGTCTTTGTCCTCACTGGAGTAGCTAAGCTCAAAGCTATTTTTATTCAGGAATTTTACACCGAATTTTACCTCCTCCCCTTTTTCTTTAAATTCACCAACTACCTCAAAAGGAGAAGATTTGTATAATTCCTGGGCCATGATCTGGCCAAATCCCAGATATGCAATAGAATAGTTTAGCCGTTCAGCCGCTTCATGGATGGTAGCCTTGCTGGTCAGTAGCTCCTTCTGGTTAGCAATACTCTTGGCCCCTTTAAAAAGGGCCATCCCTTCAAAAAAATTCTCCTGGCCTACTGACCAGTTCCTTTCATCTCGTAATAGAATGGTTCCGGAAATGGAGTATACCTTTTTGGAATACCGGTTTACTAACCAGCTTACAAATAAAGAAACTGCAATAAAGAGTAAAAAGAGATGCAGGTTACGCCTCAGAGCGATTAAAATTGGTTTAAGGTCCAGTCCCTCTTCTGGTTTCTCTATTTGATTTTTAATATTCATTTTACTCCTCTAAAATTCTGAATTTATTGCCTTCTGGCCAGGTATGTAAGCAGTGTAACAATAGCTGTAAAAAGAGAGAGTCCTAAACTGACAAATGGAGTGATCTTTTGAAGGTTTTTAACTGCGATTGGCTCAATATAAACAATATCATTGGGTTGTAGATGAAATGCAGCACCGCCTATAAAATCTGTTTTCGTTAAATCAACATATTGAACCGTTGGTCGCTCACCCTGACGGATCACCTTAATCTTCTCTCTGTTTCCATAATCTGTTAAATCTCCGGACAAGGATAAAGCATCCATAAGAGTACCAGCTTCAGTTGCCAATGTTACCAATCCTGGGCTTTGGACTTCACCTAAAACGTATACTTTGAAGGTTAAAAATTTTACCTCAATAAAGGGATTGTTTACATATTTACTGAAGCGATCTTCCAGTTCTTCGCGAACCTCCTTTAATGTCTTTCCTGAGATATGAATCATACCCACTAAAGGCAACTCTACAGTACCGCTACGTGAAACCAGATATCCCCTGTAATAAGCCCCGGATTCCAGTGGAGAGGCATCAGTGATGGCCAGGTAATCATTTATCTCAGTACCATATGTCTTTACATTGATATATAAGATGTCATAGGGTCGTACCACCAAATCCCTGTTAACTGAGAGAGAATCGTCATTCTCTTGCAGGAGGTAAGAATCAGAATCCTGAAAATAGGGAGCAGAACAACTTGAAAGGCATAATATGAGGACATATAAAGGCAATAGATGCCAGGGATGCTTCATAGAAAGTATCGCGAAATTTGGTGCAAAAGTAACCAATAATAGTAATTCACAGATTTCATGTTAGAGATTTTTACCCTTAGAAGTTAACTGGATTAGAAGCATACTAACTAAGATGAGTTTGTTGGCTATGAATGTCAAAAAATAATTTGGAGAATGGGAATCCTGCGGTATCTTTGCGATCCTCAAAACTGGTGAGGGAAGGAGGCTGAGTAATTCTTTTAAGAGGGATGTTGAAATTTGAAAAAGAGAGTTACCTTTGCAGCCGCTTTCGGAGAGACGGAGGTAGAGTAAAAAGTTTAAAAATAAAATTTGGTGGTATAAAAAGTTAACCATACTTTTGCACCCCATTTCAGATTAAGAAATTCTTTGTAATGGCCAAATGAGGTCATGTTTATAGTTCTTTTGAAGGTATTGAAGAGGTGAGAGGTTCCAGGTCGAACTGGAATTTTTTCGAAATATCACGTTAGCTTAAACTCTTTCTACTACGGAGAGTTTGATCCTGGCTCAGGATGAACGCTAGCGGGAGGCTTAATACATGCAAGTCGAACGGCAGCAGGTCCTTCGGGGTGCTGGCGAGTGGCGAACGGGTGCGTAACGCGTATGTAATCTGCCCTCAACCGGGAGATAGCCCTCCGAAAGGAGGATTAATACCCCATGTGTTCCGTTATTGGCATCAATGACGGAATAAAATTCCGGTGGTTGAGGATGAGCATGCGTCCCATTAGCTAGTTGGTAGAGTAAAAGCCTACCAAGGCTACGATGGGTAGCTGGTCTGAGAGGACGATCAGCCACACGGGCACTGAGACACGGGCCCGACTCCTACGGGAGGCAGCAGT